>JAITNQ010000134.1 GCA_031290435.1 Candidatus Symbiothrix sp.
TATACTACGCTCGGTCATAAAATGAGTTATCGTATAGTTGAAAATTTAGTGATAATTGCGTGTCTAATTTGTCTTTATTTTCCTTATTTTCCGTTTTAGCAAGCGAACGGTTAATTGCATCAACAAATTCAGAGAATTTACAGTAATACTTACAATTCAGGCAATCACTTTTTGTCCATTTCCATAGTCGCTCTATAATGTTCAGATTTGGACTGTAGGATGGCAAAAATAACAATTCAACTCCTAATTCCTTTGCTTTATTTATCACATAATCACAACGTTGGTATTTTGCATTATCCAATACTATCGTAATGGAAATATTTATATGTTTTAATGCAATCTTTTCCAATAGTTCACAAACAATCAAAGCATTAATATAGGTTGTATTGCAAACCTTTACTAAATCATGACTTATGGCGTCTATGGCACCAAAAACGTTATATCTGTTACGACCTGACGGTGTTGGAATAAAAATTCTTGTCAGACACCACAGACAAGCAACAAAAGCTCCATGTACAAAATGCACAGCATCGGCGAAATAGACAACTCTTTTCCCTGCTTTTGCCTCTTCCAAACGGGGTTCTAACTCCTTTTCCAAAAATTCTCTCTGCTCGTTTTTTTTTCCTCTGTCAGTGCCTTTGCCGGTACTGTTCCCACTCTTCTAAATCTGAATTTTCTGTCTTTTAGAAACTTGCGAACTTGTGTCTCGCCTCTTTTTATCCCTGTTAATTCTTCAATTTTAGCGGCAGCCTCTGATATGGACTTGGGGGGATTTTCTTCAAAATATTTTTCAATACTCCCGGAAAACTCACTCAACTCACTCTTGGGGTGATGAAACTTTATCTCCTGTATCCTTTCCAATCCGCCTTCATTATATTGCTTATAAAATGAAAGCAAAGTATTGTTGCAAATCCCTAATATTTTGCATATTAACTGATTTGACAACCCACAATGTTTTAGCCACAACGCTTCATATTTTTGCATAACCCTTTGATGTAGTTGTGTATATCTTCCTTCTGCAATTGATTGCAGGTCGCTTTGTTGAATCTTTAGCTGTAACATGACTTTTTTTGCAGGCAAAGGTACAAATTATTTCTCATATATCTACCGATGGTAGTATACATGCACATTCCGCCGAAATTCAAAATGTCGTGACGCTCGCCCTGCCCGTTGCGGATCGTGCGGGGATAGTTTGCCACGGTCGGCATGTATGCGGGCACGGCTTCGGCGGCTATAAAGGGCGCAAAGTCAGGCACGACGGCGGCTTCGGTAAAGCCGTTTATCGCGAATGTCCGGCGCCAGCGCGTGGCGTAAGGGTGATACAACACACGCTCCCATGTAACGTTCTCCTGAGCGCCCGAAAAACAAAGCGGATACGAGCCAAAGATATCCGACGCGCTGCCGACAAGAGCGATTTCGCCTGCCAGCGCACCCGAAGTCAGGCGGATGTAATTGCCTGTTTCCAAGCCATTGTTTATTGAGGTAGATTGGCACCCATCCGTCGTGAGCGGATTCGCTCCCGGCGCCGCCGCATCGCGGTGGAAGACGCTCTGTCCGTTCAGCAGGATGTCCACGCCGTAAACCACTCCGTCGGCTATGGCGACGTCGCGAATATTCTCCACCGTCGCATCCACACGCGCCGTGCCGTCGTTGTACATCCTCACGTCCCAGATATTGGAAAGGAAAGGATGTGCTACGCCGTTGTTTTGGGGAATGTCCCTGATGCGGTATTCCCGAACCAACGGGCCGTCGAGCCACAGATCCGCGCCCTGCGTGGAAGCCGTAAACTCGGAGATATAATGTGCACCCTCAATGTTCAAATCAAGCTGGGTGGCAGGCGCAACGGGCGTAAACGAACCAACGGACGCCGCCGTCTCACGGATGTCATATATCCCGGCGGCAGTAACTTTGGCTGTCAGGATAGCGTAACGGATAGAGCCGTCTGCCCATCGGTTCTTAACATCGGTCTGCGTAGGAAACGTACCCGCCGCCAGACCGTCAGTCGCCTGTCCCTCAGGCAGTACGATACCAAACGTAGCCCACCCCGTCGAAGTAAAAGTATACTGCGCCAACGCTCCGGCATTGCGTAGAGACGTGGCGTGCCGCGTCTCATTCGACTGCGCCAATGCTCCGGCATTGCTTGATACTATTGCCAAGCAAGCTATCAACGCGTATAAAAAACATTTCTTATTCATCTTTTAATCTCCTGTATCCTTTTAATCACAAAGATAGGCATTAAATTTCCAACGAATCGTGAAAAACAGTTAAATTTTTATTAATTTTGCATCGAGACATAACTTTTCCCCTATTCGAACGTCAATTAATATAGACATAGACTATGAGGCAGGACAGACTTAGAAAGAACATATTGCCGATTGCAGACAAGTTATTCCGCTTGGCCCTGAATATTACAGGGAACAAGGAAGATGCGGAAGACGTTGTCCAAGATGTCTATTACAATGTCTGGAGAAAAAGAGACGAGTGGGAAGCGATTGAAAATTTAGAGGCATATTGCTTCCGGTCGGCACGAAATACAGCTTTGGACAAGATTATACTGAAGGAAAATCAGCATCAAACAATTCCGGACGATTTTGATTTTCCGGTCCAAGGGGGAGATATTCAGCACGAGATGGAAGTGCGGGAACAAATTGAGTCCTTGGAAAAGTGGCTTAAAACATGTCCGGAAATACAGCAGACTATTTTTCATTTACGGGAAATAGAAGGTATGAGTTATAGAGAAATAGCTACGATTTTGAATATTTCGGAAGAACAGGTAAAAGCTTTTTTATTTCGTTTGCGCCGAAAATTGAAAGAATATTTTGAAAAGATGGAAAGATGAAACAGGAAACGATTGAACAACTTTTGGAGCGGTATTGGAATTGCGAAACTTCACAAGAAGAAGAACGACAACTAAGCGATTCCTTTTCAGACGGAAATATTTCCGGCAGCGCTAAAAAATACCAGGCATTATTTGCTTGGAAGCAAGCGCAATTGCAGTTGAAAGGAAGCAAAAAAGGCCTATCCGTATTTGATAAAACACCGGTTATCCGCTTTTACCCGGCAATGAAAATTGCAGCTTCCATCTTATTGATTCTGACGGTTGGTATTGGCTTTTACACCCGTTATGAACAAGAAAAATTTATGGATGAGATTTTTGCTGAAACGTATTCGAATCCGGAAGATGCTTTATTAGAAACAAAAGAGGTAATAGGAAAGGTTTCTTCTGTTTTGCAATTGGCGAAAGACCAGAAAATAAAGGCGGAAATTGCCGATTCTTTGGAAATGAATAAAAATACAAAATAAAATCGAATGATGAATTGTCGGAAATACGGTTTGCTTTTTTTTCTGCTCCTATTGAGTATATCCGTTTCGGCTCAGGACTTAATTTCTGTTTTCATTGATAAACACGGGAAAGACGATAATTTGGATATTGTTACGATAGGGAAAAAGATGATTGACCAAATTAGTCGGATGTCATCGGAAAATCCCGAATTGCAAGAAGCGATAAAGGGTTTGGAGAATATCTGTATTGTCTCCTCCAAAGATGCAGATATGAATACCGATTATTATGATGCTGTTTTGCTGTTGTTGGCCAAGAAAGGGTTTGCAGAACTTTTTTCCATCAACGGGGAAAATGAACAGATGACGATTTCCGTAAAAGAATCGAAAGGGACTATAAAAGAATTGGTCATGCTTTCGAATAAAGACGCCGGATTCAATCTGATTTCTATCAGTGGCGACATTGATATAGATACCTTGGTAAAATATGCCGACAATCTGAATATTGAAAATTTCACCCATTTTCAGTCCACTGAACATAAAAAATAATAAACTACATTTCTTTTTTATAAACTGACTTTTTTTTGATTAAAACGATGGAAAAACGGTAGGGCGCGAGTCCTGCCGTTTTCAGTTACAATAAATCCACAACTTCATTCAAACGAAGAACAAACAAAGCGCTGTTAAATTAAAACCTTTCAGTAGACATCCTTACAGAAGGAAGTGTATGACCATACATGAGCAGATAAGCAGTATTCATAATTTGCCACTGCCAATCAGATTTCAATTGGAGAATAAATTGTTTCTTTACTTAATACTTCCCCTGTATCCCCATCAATAAAATAAGTTGTATCATAAAAATTATTCCATTTTTCAGATGGAATTCGAATTACCCAAAGAAAGGGAGGATCATTTTCTGTGACAGGAATATCTTTCCCTTTTTGAACAAAAGACAAAACAAATCTACAATTTTCAAAGTCAATATAGTTTTCTTTCAAAATCGGATATTCCCGTCCTACCCCCGTCGTCAAATTAATCCATCCTTCTTTTTCAATAAAATTAAGGATATTATTCACTTGTATCTTTCCAAATTTTTTATCTTCATCCACTTCCTTAATAAGGTTCCCTTTTTCATCATAAAATCGCCAAAGACCAACAGATAAATCTTTACCTACAACACTACCTCGACTTTTTATCATACCATTGGGATGAAAATTTTTAACAGTTTTGTAAAACGATATTGCGGTAGAATATTCTAAATAATATGCTCCAGTTTCTGTCATAGAGTACATCACTACGATAACTTCTCTTTTTTTTACAACTGCCGGATCTGTCTTTGAATTTTTTACTGTTTCGAAATCATATTTTTCTGACATAATATTATTGTTTTTATTTTGTGTATTACATGCATTAATCAGACACAAAGCAATGATTAATATAATTTTTTGTTTCATAGAATTACCTGATTTTAATATTCATAATTTGCCATTGCCAATAGTAGCATCAATCAGCTATAAAAATGAGTTTTGGTATCATATACGATAA
>JAITNQ010000159.1 GCA_031290435.1 Candidatus Symbiothrix sp.
AAGCGAAGCTAATAACTTATCCGAGAACCGGAACCCGCTACATTTCCGCGGACGTGTTCGACGAAATGAGGGAACGGATTGATTTTTTTCGCTACTTTTGATTTTTTTCGCTACTTTTGCACTGATTTTTAATGTAAAAAACATAAGTAAATAAGGGAATGGGGAACATGGCGGTAAATAATGCGAATGAATTTTGCGGGAAACGAGTGCTGGTTACGGGAGGTACGAGAGGAATTGGATTAGCAATTGCCAAATGTCTGGCTGATGCGGGAGCGATTGTTATAACAACTGCCCGAAACATGCCGGACAGATTGCCGGAAGGTATTGAATTTATAAAAGCAGATGTCGCAATGGCGAACGACGCTGAAAAAATAATTCGAGAAATTGTTGAAAAATTGGGCGGATTGGATATTCTTGTGAACAATGTAGGGAGTTCTTTGAATTTGACGGCGGATGCGGTGGAATTAACAGATAGGGATTGGTTGAAAAGTTTTGAGGTCAATCTATTTTCCGCCGTTCGGCTGGATCGCGGTTTCTTACCTTGCATGGTCCAGCAGCAGGCAGGTGTAATTATTCACATTACGTCTATCAACAGCCAACTTCCGTCCGGTACAAAAATAGCGTATTCGGCAGCTAAAGCAGCACTTACAAATTACAGCAAGGGGCTTGCCACACAATATGCGTCAAACGGAATCAGGGTAAATTGTGTTGTTCCGGGGTTTACCGAAACTGATTCATCAACACAAATCATTGAAAGACTGTCCAAAATTTCCGGCACAACTTTCAATGATACCCGCCAGACTCTGATGGACTCTTTGGGCGGTATTCCTTTGGGGCGTCCCGCACGTCCCGACGAAATAGCGGAACTGGTTTCGTTCCTTGTTTCGGACAAAGCGTCTTATATTACCGGCGGCGAATACAGAATTGACGGTGGTCTTATTCGTTCTTTGTAGTGTAATAAGAAATATAACAAGTTTACGCCTTGCTCCGGACGGATTTCGGCTCTGTCGAAAAAAAACAGTACCTTTGCGCCGGTAAAAAATTAAAAATTAAAAATAAATTATATGAATTCAGTATTATTGGAAAAAGACAAAGAAGCCATTACCAAAATAATCAAAGAAATGGCAGAATCAATGACCGGAGAGCAAAGTACCAGACACTGGACAGAAGATACAATTTGGTTTGATATACCGGCATTTGCTTCAAAGGGCATTAAACCTGCGACACAATTTTTTGACAGGGCATTTGACGGATTGGCTGTCTGCAAAATAGATATTCTGGAAATGGAAACCGTCATTAACGGAAATATGGCAATTGTTTGCATGGTACAAAGAATAAGCACTGCAAGCAAGGATGGCACGGTAAATAAACCGCTGCTGGTGCGCCAAACCGATTGCTTTGAAAAAAGAAACGGAGAATGGAAAGTCATACATGAACATACATCTGTCCCGAAAGGCGCAGAATGGAATGGGGAAATTGTAAGGGAATAAGTCGGTAAAATCAAGTGAAAATCTATGCCCGATACTCCAATGCGCACGGCAGGGGCGGCAACCATTTTTTGAGCCACATAGAGAAATGTTTATTTTTGAAATGAATAAAATCCCTACCTTTGCGAAAAAAAATGATTATGGACGGCGTAAAGACAATAAATTATTCGGATATATTCCTTCGTGTTTTTCGGACGATGCACAAACTCATCCGTGAAAACAGTAAAGACGGACAGGAATACAAGCGCTATTTCGGTAGCCTGAAAAGTTCCGTGTTGACGGTTTTTTATACTCCACCGAAAAATCAGGGCACTTGCCGACAGTCTGCGCGAAAACAACATTAGATCCATGCCAAAACATTTATTTGCATGTTATATTTGAATCTCGTATTTTGCAGAATGAAAAATATTGAAATATTAGAGGGTATGTGCGAACGGAAATACAACCGGATGTCCGAAAATCTGCTTAATGAAATCGGGCATTTCAATGTATTCAAGTTAGAACCGTATGTTGTGGCAAATGGAAAACCTGCGATTTGTAAACGAAAGGACTATTTTAAAATAACCTTGTTTATAGGTAAGGGTGCCGTCGAATATGCCGATAAGATTATTGATATTCAAAAACAGGCTTTGATATTTTCAAATCCGCAGATACCATATAGATGGAAGCATATTGATGAAAACTATCGAGTTACATTTGATTTTTCCGAAAAGAAGCGTAGTAACCGGAAAAAGTAATATCTTTGCCGCTGAAATCGGTCGTAATGGTTTTTGCTGTTTGCGATTGGATTTTAGTGGTGGCGCTGCCGGGAGGGATACTTGGCAGCGCTTTTTTTTACGCTACCGGCGCAACATGACGACACTACCGGCGCAACTCACCGCCACACGTCTGAAAACCAATCCTTTCATCGAATTTTCTCCCCAACTTTGTTGTTCATCACTAAAATTCAAAAAAAATGAACAGCAAAAACATCCCGGACTTATCCTATTACCGTTTGTCCCTCATAGCCTTTCTGCATGAAAGTCATCCCGAACGATTACAGGATAACAGTTTTATCTCCGCCCGAAGTAACGCAGCGGTGCA
>JAITNQ010000223.1 GCA_031290435.1 Candidatus Symbiothrix sp.
GTTGGGGTATAACCGTCCGGGATATAAACGGCAATGAGATACAGTTGGATACAAAAGGGAAAAATATCCTAATAACAGCGCCGGAAACTATCCAACTGACGGCAAACAATATCATATTGAGCGCCGCATCAAGTATCAACGCTTCGGCTGGGGAAGATATTACTTCGACAGCAGGGAAAAATTTCTCGTCAAGCGCAGGAAACAACATGATAGACGTCGTTCGGAACGATTACAATATGATGGCGACCAACATTACCGAATTGGCAAAGGAAAATTACCAAAGCGAAGCTGACAATATCAAGCAGGTATCGGTGAAAGACCTCTCAATTCAAAGTACTGACGGGAAAGTTGAGAAAAATGCAAAAACAAGGATTGATAATAACAGCGGTTCCAAAAGTACATTTCATTAATTAAACAACTATAATGATGGGAGGAAACATTGTAAAAACAGCATTAGGGAGCATGACCTTTACGGCAAAGAACAAGTTTGAAATGTACGGAGACAAAATTGAAACGACAGCCAAGGATCGAATTATCGAACAAGGTAATGACGGTGGTTTGGATGTGCGGATCGGTTTTTATAAACCACCGGCTCCGGCTAAAAAGTAAAAAAATGGAGACAGAGCATTTGCAAAAACCGGCTTCCAAACCTCAATTTCTGACAAGATGGGCTATTTTCCCTGATTTGCGCCACCTGAATCATGCCTATTGGTTCCGGTTGATTTTAACGGAAGACGAGACAACTACAGAACTCCGCTACAAGGTGTTAATTCGTTTTCTGAAAAAACAAACGCAAGAATCTGCGATTGTGTCGATCGACAGGGTATCGGATGTTTATATCAACGACGAACTTCCGGATTTACCGGTCGATCGGTTGGCATACGAATCCGGAAAAGTTTTTTATCCTGTAATCATGGAAATCGATGAGAAAATGAATCTGTTGGGCATTCGTAATCATGAACAGATCGTCAGTCGATGGGAGAAAATTCAACCCGATTTGAGGCGTTATTTTACGGGAGACGAGGCAAACCGTTACCTGAACCGGATGGACGAAATGATTATGTCCGCCAAAAGCCTCGAAGCCCTGTTTGAAAAAGAGTTGTTTATCCGGTTTTATTTTTATACTGCGTATATGAATTATACCCATCAATTTGAAATCCGGACAGAGGTCGCTTTCCCAATCGGCAATTACGCTCCGGTATTGTTTGACGTAAAAAACCGCTTGCTGAATGTCTTGAATAAAGATGGTTTCAAGGAAATCACACAAGAGGGTATCGAAGTGAGAAAAACATTTGGGCCGGATTTGGAGAAGGAAGGTAAAAATACCTACTCCGCCCATTTTGTATTGAATGCCGGAACAAATATTCTCAGGGAAGCGAAAGCCGAATGGAATTTCAGGTCGCCGTTTCAAAAAAAGATTCAGCTTATCTTATTTCCATTAAGACAAGCTGTTTCAAGCATACCAATTGTTGAGCAGGAAAACAAGTGGGATGAAAATAAAAACAAAGGTTTTTTCTCCCGCATATTTGGTATTTAATGAAAAGAAAACAATAAAAACAGAGAATAGATGGGACAAAACGAAGCGATTATATCCGGGGAAAGGCGACCGCTTGTCGGGTGCCGTACACTTACGGTCTAAATGTTGATTATCAGCGTATTATCCGGTATGAAGTACGGGACCTCTTCACCGTACTCATCACAAATCAAACAGGCAAGTTTACTTTTAAGAACGAAGCATTGGGAAAGAGCTTTGGCGTTTGGATTTTTTTCACGCGGAAAGAAAATCCGGATGTAGAAAATTGGGCGTATGCAACAGTAAAGCCCTTGCCGGGAAAGCCGGTTATTGTGACGGTTGCCTGGCAAGATACCAATCTTGAGGACATTGGCAATCGAAAGGTGGAATACTTGGACGATATTTACCTTTCGGTGCAAACGTCCAATATCGTACCCGGAGACAAATTGTCGGCAAAAATTTATGACAAAGAGACAATAGGGGCCGACCGGTCTGTCGACCGCATATTGTATGCGGAAGTAAATCAGCGAGGCATAGCGCACTTCAAAGTTTCGGCAGAATTACTGAAACTTTTTGCGGAAAAATTGAATGCAGCGGATTGGATCAACGAAACGTATCATCGATACTATGCCGAAATTGAGTATTATGGGGCAAACATGCCGGAGGAAAACCAAGTTGTCATTTATCAGGCAGGAAATCCGCCCCCGGAAGCAAGACTCAGGGCGCATCTGATAGAAAAATCGGAAACGCTGAAAATCAAAAATGCGGCAGGTCAATCCATTCCGCCTAAAAATGGAGTAAAACCGGTCGTGATAGAAGAAGATAAAGCAAAAAATAAAGACAGGAAACCGGTTAAATTGAAACTGAATGTTTTTTTCGACGGGACAAAAAACAACAAGACAAACGTCTCCATAAGGGAAAAGATAAATGCCATGGAAAGAGGCGAAAAACCGGAAGAAGGGGAAGAATTGACAAGAGAAGAAATCAATGCCTACATGATGCATGGCGGAGAAGGTCAAGACGTCAGTTATGAACAGGGATTTTCTAATGTTGCCATCCTGCAAATGTGCGACGCTTCTAAAAGAAAGAATAAGGAGCTTTCCATTTACATTGAGGGAGTCGGAACAAGGGATTTATTGGAGGATATCCTGTTTCCCGACCAGGCCTTTGGTCGGGGTGTTTCCGGACTGAAAGCCAAAGTGGAAATCGCCATGAGCAGGATTTTGACAGATGTACATAGAGTGATTGGTTCAAGGGAATATGTATCGGAAGTCAAAGTCAATGTTTTCGGATTCAGCCGTGGCGCCGCCACTGCCCGGCATTTTGTTTCGCGAAGGTCGGAGGTGGCGGTAAATACCCTGACTTCCAAAATGAATGTAATTTTTACCTTTGTCGGACTGTTCGATACGGTCTCTGCTTACGGAAGTAATCAAACGGACGATACGGAAGAATTGAAATTAAATATTGGGGGAAAAGCTTTGAAAGTACTGCAATTGAGGGCTAAAGATGAATACAGGGCAAATTTTAAGCTGACCGATATCCAAAGTTCCATAATGGCGGGAACAGGTTACGAATTAATCTTGCCCGGAGCACATTCCGATATTGGCGGTGGATACAGGAATAATATTGAAGAATCGGTTGTCAGTTTGTCGGGGAAATTGGTGGATCGATTGATTGAAGAAGGCTGGTACGATGAAAAATCGAAAGAGGAGATACCTGTTCATTATGGTTCTGTGGCTGAAGGAGGAATCCCCTATACTCCTGCCTATTCTCAAGTCTCCCGCAGAATAAGCAATGAATACCAGTACATTCCTTTGAATATTATGGCGAATTTTGCGATAAAATATGGTGGAATTCGATTTTTTGATGATAAATTGAATGGATATTACGCTAAGATACCCGGTGAGTTGCGGAACATTCACGCTAAATTTGTTTCTTCTGCCAATGCGCATGACGGCGCGCATCTTATTGCAATGCCGATTGGAGAAACAGATGAAAAAAAATCACGGAAATACCTGCATCTTTCCGCCTACAGAGAAGGAGGAAAAACGGATATGATGGATTATTTTGTAACGAGAGGGGAATACGACCACGGAAAGCCCAAGCGAACAATATTAGAGGGATAAGCGTATAAAATCCTTGTAAAAAACAAATTACATATGAAACAAATTGTATTTATTTTAATTCCGGTTATTTTAATTTTATCAGTATTCACATTAAAAGCCTGTAGAAAAATGGAGAATCATAAAACAAAAAAAGTGCATTATTATGCAACGCCTTCCGCAGCGGAAGGTTATCCCTGTGAGATATTACCCGGCAGTTCGGTGGGCGACGCCATTGTCCCGTATGGGATTTATTTAGAGAACAGTTGGGGAGGAGGCTCTCATTCTTGGGTGATAGGAGACGATCGTCACATCGCTCCCGATACCCTTTACATCCGCTACTATTCCTTAGTTGACGATAAATTCTACGGCGAAAGGTATCCCTTGGATCAAGTGGAACTGTACCGTTTATTGACAACTACCTACAAGGATAAAAGGGGTGAAATATTGAGTTATTATACTTTTACCGTGAGTGTAGGTCCGAATGGTTGGGTAGGACTCTGGCTTGGTGGAAGCGCCGGAGATTTGGAAATTTGTCATTTTCGAGCCAGAGAAAAGGACTATAATTTCGAGCGGGAACTTCCTATCTGGGGAGACAGGGCGAAATTTGTCCCCACCATGCGGAAGAAAATGTTTTCTTTTGTACAGAAAGAATTGGCCGAAAAGCGCATTTCTTCCAATTATTGGGAGCGACTGAGTAAAAAGTACCAATGGAAATTGGAAGTCAATGATCCCGGATTTGAAGTTTATGATTACAGTGTAGATTTGATTAATGTAGAGCGTCGTGAAGGAGCTTCCAACGGCAACTGGTTGACGGAATTGAACGAAAAGTCCATCCCTTCCGAATTCTGTTTTTTTGTAAAACACGATAAAGATCCCCTTCGGTATAAAGTCTGGATTGAAGTTGTAATGCCATGGGATCCGGAAGATAACGATGATGAAAAGCAAACGCTTCAACTGATGCAACGCAATAGGGAATTGATGGAACTTTTCGATCATTTTTATGCCGAAGCGGGCGATGAAGAAGTCAGCCTGCTGGTGGAGTTGAATAAAGCCATGACTTCGGCCAAGTTGAAACTGAAAACAGCTACCAAGGAGAAGGAAATTGAGGGCTGTAATCTATATGGTATCTTCGATTCGGACAGTTATGATATTGATAGATAATTCCGATGGTGCGAGTTCTATATGACTTTTAAAAACAAATTATGTAAGTATGAAAACAAAACATTTGGTAGTAGATGGCGCAATCTGTAGGTGTAATTTTGGCGTAAGTCCCGATTTATTGAAAGTCCTGACCCAGAATAAAGAATATGCCAACGATGTAAACGGCCAAAAAAAATTGATTGCAAGTTCAATGGATATCGGGTCGCCATTTCAGGCGGGAACTTTCGGCGCCTGTGCCAACTTATCCGGCAGTCCATGTAAGTCGTCGGTCATTCTGTGGAAGGATTATTACGACAAAACACAACTCAGCAATGGTGGTTTTCCATTGTTGGAAGACAGCAAGGCCACTTGTCCGGTAGGTGGGCCGGATTGTATCAGTATTATTTTTCACGGACAAATCACGGCCATGAATAAACCCGATTTTTTAAAAGCAAAACCGCTGCTGACAAAAATATTAAACCCGGCTGCTAATATAACTGAAGTGATGGATGATATTACTTATGTTGTTTAATTATATATATTTTTTACACTACATTTGTAATTATTTTCATTAAATTTCAAAAATTGTATATGTATATAACTGGGATGGCGGAAAAATAAAAAAATACATTCTTGACAAGAATATTATTGAAATCAGTGTAGATAAGCATGATAAAAGAATATATGGCTTATATGCTGATCCTGAGGATGATATTCTGAAAGTTCTTTGCTTTGATATGTAAAGCTATAGATAAAACATTACTTTAAATATACGCATCGGAATGATAAGAAGAACGCACCAAGGGGCCACTCTCCACATGTTTGAAGCCGAGACTGTAAGCGCTCTCTTTGTCGCTGTCAAAAACCGCCGGGCTGATGTATTCTTTTATTGTTTGCAATTTTTGACAAAAAATAAATCCTTCCGTCCAAGGAAATTGGACTGGAAACGCATAACTTTGTCAGCGTAATTACAGCAATAACATTCAAAACGTTATCGGTAACTTTTGATAAATTTTATTAACAGTTTTAATTTTTTTTACATATGAAAACATTTGATTTGAACGCTTATGGCGTAACGGAAATGACACAGCAGGAAATGCTGACAGTCGAAGGTGGAAACATTTTTCAAGGTGCTTGGAATTGGATAAAAGGCGCTGGAGAGTATGTCGGTGCGGCAGCCCAATATTATTGGGCTGAGTTCTGTGCGTGGTGTGCCGAACAAGAAGGAATTGACGAAATTGGAGTCCCTGATTTTTAATAGACCAGTTTTATACAATATTGAAGCTATCAAATAATGTACGTATAAGAGAGGTTGGATTTTTTGTTTCAGCCTCTTTGTGATTTTTTAGTCTATGCAGATAAAACTATTTATTCTCTTTGTGTGTTGTTCATCTGTCACTTTTGCACAATCAAAAATAGCAGGCTATGTTATTGATAGCGAAGTGCAAAAGCCATGGAATATTTTGGCAGAAATTAAACCATTTAGGTAAAATTAATTTTGTAAAAGACAAAATATCAGGATTGTATGCCCTCAAAGAAATTATGTTTCTGGGAGAAGCTAAAATATTGAATGAAAAGCTATCACAGAATCGTTTAAAATAACTGCTTCTGAAGTAATGCCAGCGGCTGTATTCTCTAAAGTTAAAAAGAAAAAAAGGTATAAGCGTTTAGACCGCCCAATAATTTTGCTACCTTTGTGTCATGATACGGGAAAAAAAATTATAGGAGTGAACTCAATAAAGTTTAATCGTCAGTTCCAAACGGATGAGGACTATTATCGTTATTTGTCTGACATCAAGTGGGAAGCAGGCTACAGATGAAAGAATTTTATTAAAAAGCGTTGCTTTTGTTCATGACTTCTGAAACTTAGGAAATTTTGAGGGTATAAGAACAAGTGGTTGATGTTCACGCTGTTACAGCGTTGGCTACTTGTTTGTACCACGGTATCCTAAGACCTCAGAAGCGAATAAGGCTATAGTCCCATGCTTTATTGTTTTTAAAAACTCGCTTTCAACATGGGACTTGAAAGCTATAATAATTCAGCACTTATGACCCGTTTTGAAACGATCAAACGTCTTTACCGCATTCACTTAGCTATTAAACAGGAAAATACCGGAAACCCAACTGATTTTGCCAAAAGATTTCGTCTGAGCAGAAGCCACTTGTACAATATTATTGGGGAATTGGCCGATTACGGGGGCGTGGTTAAATACGACCCTAAAAAGA
>JAITNQ010000229.1 GCA_031290435.1 Candidatus Symbiothrix sp.
TATTTATGCTTGTATGTCGTTTTTTTTATTCTCTAACCATGGATAATATCATAAGAAATTTATTTTTTCAAAATTATCGACGGGTTAATCCTCAGATACAATCCGGTCGACCATGAAAATGACTTGGTTATCTGTATCGGGTCGATATTTCTGTAATAGGCAGAAAGTTTCGGATTATAAAATAGTTCCGCATCAATGCCAAGATGATAGGCATTGCTGAAAGTTTGCTCATATTTCAATCCGGGATTAAAAACCATTGTGCGGGGAAAGGTACGCCCTTCAATGGCGGCGGATAGATTGCCGAAAATCGGATTTCCCAAGATATTGATGAAATTTCCGCTTCGCCAGAAATTCATATTCGCTTGCAAATACTTAAATTTAATTTTCAAGTCGGCATAAAAAGCCCATCCTTTCGTAAACGGAAAGAAATCTTTGTCAGAAAAAAACAAATTAGACCCTAAGCCCATCACATCTAACTGCAAAGACTCTACTACCGACTCACCAAAATTGAATCCGAATCGCAAACCCGCACTCTCATTCGAAACGGAAAGAATTGTGTCCTGTATTATATCTAATTCCCCTCCGTGGTGAGCCAATAATGCCTGCACAGGAATCCCCATGTAAAAGCCTTGCTGTGGATTCAACAAGTGAAGGCAAGATGAGATACCGACTGTAATGGCTTCATTGTGCGCATCATCCTTGAAAATAAAGCGCTTCCAGTCGACCCATGTATCTACATGAGCGATTTTTGAATTGTATATAATTTGAGCGCCTAATTCAGGGTCGGCGGTATAATGCAGTTCGGCATTATACAAAGGATTTATCAGTCCATGATTGCCTCCACCAAAAACATTTCCGAGCACAATATTCAAGTTGTTATGGGGCTGAATCTGCGCACGGAAAAAAGGAAGCAGGTGAAAAGCATTCTGATAACTATCTACCTCCCAATTCGGAATATCCTGATAAACAGATTGGGGATATTTATCTGCACCCCAGTACCTCAACAGGGTAAGGCCTGCCTCCAAACGGACAAAAGAGATGGGTGTATAAACCAAACGCGGATTAAAACGGAAACCGGGTAAGGTATATCCTTTCAGAATATCTCCGTCAAATTCGTTATTTTTCAGAAAACTGGTATTGTCGATACTAAGCCTTACACTTCCTTCATCATTCGGTTTGATGATAAAATCATCCGTGGAAAGTGTTTCCCGACTTGTGTTCTGTCCACACAAACCGAATGAGAAAAAAAGAAATAATTGTACAATTATCAGTGATTTAGAATGCATTTAATCAGCCATTCATGGAAGCGAGAAATTCTTCATTACTATATGTTTTCTCTAAACGGTCTTTCACAAATTCCATGGCTTCCAAACTATTCATATCCGAGAGATACTTGCGGAGGATCCACATGTGATTAACGGTTTCCCTGTCCTGCAACAGATCGTCTCGGCGAGTGCTGGACGCGACTATATCAACTGCCGGATAAATCCGCTTGTTGGATAGCTTGCGGTCTAACTGCAATTCCATATTACCGGTGCCCTTAAATTCTTCAAAGATGACATCGTCCATTTTCGAACCGGTTTCCGTCAGGGCTGTTGCGATGATGGTCAACGAACCGCCATTTTCGATGTTCCGCGCCGCGCCGAAGAAACGCTTGGGCTTTTGTAAGGCGTTGGCGTCCACACCACCTGACAATACTTTTCCGGAAGCCGGTTGAACGGTATTGTAAGCGCGTGCCAGACGCGTAATCGAATCCAATAATATCACGACATCGTGACCACATTCAACCATTCTTTTGGCCTTGCTCAACACAATTTCGGCTATCTTAACATGTCTTTCGGCCGGTTCGTCGAAAGTGGAAGCAATTACTTCCGCATCCACGCTCCTTTGCATATCGGTTACTTCTTCAGGACGCTCATCAATCAACAGGACAATCATATACACTTCTGGATGGTTCCATGCGATTGAATTTGCAATGTCTTTCAGCAACATCGTTTTACCTGTTTTAGGCTGGGCGACTATCAATCCCCGCTGACCTTTACCTATCGGAGAAAACAAATCTACCACCCGTGGAGAAATTCTATCTACGACTTTCGGACTCATGCTTGCCGTCAATCGGAAACGTTCTTCGGGAAACAGCGGCGTCAAATGGTCAAAGGGAACTCTGTCACGCACTTCTTCCGGACGCAATCCGTTGATTAAATCCACTTTCACCAAAGGAAAAAATTTCTCCCCTTCTTTCGGCGGACGAATCGGACCGTCTACCACGTCCCCGGTTTTCAGGCCGAAAAGTTTTATCTGCGACTGAGAAACATAAACATCATCAGCCGAAGACAAGTAATTGTAGTCGGAGGAGCGCAAAAAACCGTATCCTTCCTGAATTATTTCCAAGACACCTGTCCCAGTCAGAATACCCTCAAATTCGAATGTTTTTTCTTTCTGATTATTTTGAGGCGCAATGCTCACATTCTTATTAAAGTTGTTTCTGGCTTGCGGGGACGCCTGTTGATTCGGCTGGTTGGCAGGTTGTTTCGGCTGCGGATTTTTTGAAGTAAACAGCACTTCATCCATTACGCTTTTCACTTCCGGATTATGGCGGAAAACCATCTTTCCCGGAACTGTATTTTCGTCCTTGCTAATTTCTTTTTCAACAACCTCAACCGGAACCTTTACCGGGGCATCCGATTCTTTTACTTTTTCAACCGGTACTTGAACCGGCTCCTGATTTGCGTTTACAGGATTTTCGGTCAAATTAACATCGGGTTGAGCTATATCAGGTTGATTTACAGCAGGCTGAACCGTATTAGGCTGAGCTGTATTGTTAGGCTGAGTTACAATAGCCGGATTTACATTATTAACCGGATTAATGCTATTTTGATTTGCATTTATCAGTTTTGTTTGAGGATTTTCGATACGAACTCTCCGTTTTTTTTGTTGCGGAACGCCTACCCGTACTTTTGCCGGAATATTTTTTTCCGCTACCTTAGGCGTTTCATCGACAATATCAACCGGCGTATCTTCTTTTTGTTCAGGCTGATTCTTTGTTAATTTCTTAATTTCCTTAACTTCGCCCTCAATCGTATTTTTTTTGTTCGTATTTTCTTTTTCCGGTGTAACTATAGCTGTTTTAGGCTGTTTATTAACAGGTGGTTTCCCGTCTGATTTTGGAGGGCGACCTCTTCTTCGCCTTTGCTTATCATCAATGTTTTTACCTGTTGCCGTTTGTAGAGCGGCATTCACAATAGCTTGCTGGTCAAGTATTTGATATACTAACTCATCTTTATCCAATTTCTTGAATTTCTTTATACCTAACTCTTTGGCTACTTCAACCAGATTGTCTTGAGGCATTTCTTTAAGTTGCAAAATATTATATTTCTGCATAAAATAATTTATAAATATTTCGAATAGAACACATTATATATAGAAGAAAAACACTTAGTAATAGAAATGTTTTTGGGGATTACTTTTATACTTTAGAATAAATATGACGCAAAATTACATTAAAAATATTTATTACACAAATAATCTTCATAAAAGTTTTAAAATTATTATTTTTTTAGTGCTATCAGTGCATTTAAAACGGTTGTCAATACGATGATTTACTATCCAGACAATATTATTTTCGGAAGTAAGTATCCATGTTTTTTCTTTTTGGGGTTTGCTGAATTTGTTATTGCTGAAATAATCACTTAATTTCTGAAAACCGTTCATGCCGAAAGGAACAAATTTATCGCCGATTTGCCATTTACGAAGCATCAGTGGAAATTGAATTTTATCAAAATCCAAATAAGCAATATGCTTGCATTTCTCCATTTGGAAATTTTCATCGTTATCTGCGCAAGTTATTTCCATCCGGAAAGGATATTCAATAGCAGAATCTTCTACAGGGATGCAATATTTTTCTTTTGCTTGCAATTCAATTGGAGAAAGTAAAAATTCCGTCCGGTTTTTTGTCAAACAATAATGATCCGCGTAAAATTCTTTGCCGGACAAGCCGTCCATCGCCAAGTAAATTTCTTTGATGACATCTTTCCCGAATCCGTATGCTTTCAACAATTCAAATAAAACCGATTCCGGAGAAGGCAAAGTTTTTAAAAGGGCTATATTGATGCTCCCTTTTCCCTTGTCATAGACAAGTCGGCAGTTTTTTTCAACTTCCACATCATAAATCTTGGCCACCTCGTTCAGGTTGTTCATCGTTTGAAACAAGGCTTTTCGCACAGAAGGATTGATGGTTTCCATAAGCGGAAAAAGTTGATTGCGGATTTTATTACGGATATATTCATCCTGCAAATTGCTGGAATCCGTAACAAAAGTAAGATTTTCCTTTTCGGCAAATTGCAGAATATCCGCTTTCGATACACAAAGCAAAGGACGAACAATAGAACCGGTTCGGGGCTTGATTCCCGTCAGACCTTTAATGCCTGTTCCACGAATCAAATTAAGCAACAGGGTCTCAAGACTATCATCTTTATGGTGAGCGACGGCAATAAGCGATGCATGAAAGTTTTCCCGTAAGGACTCAAACCACGCATACCGTAAATCCCGTGCAGCCATTTCAATAGAAATCCCTCGCTCCTTCGCAATGGAAAAAGTATCAAAATCCTGTTTGAAAAAAGGAATAGCAAAAGAATGTGCCAATCGGTCGGCAAAGCGCTCATCCTTGACGGATTCTTCGCCCCTTAAATGGAAATTACAGTGAGCCGCAATACAGTCATAACCTAAGCGGTGAAGTATATACAGCAAAACAACCGAATCAACTCCACCGCTCAATCCGACAATTACTTTATCGTCGGGATTCAGCAAACCTTGCTTCTCAATGTAATTTCTAACCGTTCGTATCATTTTTCATCACTTTCGTTGATGTAGCAATGCACAAAAGTAATACAAAAAACAATCAGAACAAAAATACGCACTGGGAGATTACCACCTCAAACTCATTTCTTTTTGATTTGCCTTAACTCAATTAAGTAAGCCGACAGCAAACCGGCTCCTCCGAAAAGAGTGATACAAGCAAAATAAATGATACTTTTCATCTCGTAAAACTCATGCTTGAAATGCCAGTTGTTGTCATCCTGGATATCAATAAACAATTGCTTTGATAGAGAAAGCGTGTTGAATTGCACAAAATAAGCTATCAAACAACCCAAACCAATCCCTATCAATAACAACGCCAATCGCAAAGACCAGAAATCAAATGCTTTGCCTCCGAGTGAAATTTCCGGCAATCGGATGTCACCCGAAATTTTAGCATCCGACGAGAGGTTAAAGATTTTTTCAATGACTGCTAATCTTTCCTTTCTTTTTACGAACAACTCAAACAGTTTATAAATCCCCAACACAATAAATCCTACAATTAAAATCGGCACTAAATTTCCATCCATAATGATAAATTTTTATTTATTAAACATTCAATTTTTTAATTCTATCTATTTGACGCAAGGATACCGGAAAGGTTACAAAAAAAATTTCATTATATTTGTAACCGGATTCCTTATCTCTGCGTCTAAGAAGATATGCAAAACGTGAATGACCTCCTCTATATACAACGTGTGAAAGCCGGAGATATCCGCGCTTTTTCGGCGATTCTATCCGCTTACCAGAATAGGATATTTACGATTGTCATGAAAATTGTCGAAAACAGGGAAGATGCGGAAGACATTACCCAGGAAATTTTTATCAAAGTATTCAAATCGTTGGGGCAATTCAAGGAAGAAGCGGCATTTTCAACTTGGCTATACCGGATTGCATACAACACTACCCTGTCGGAATTACGAAAGAAGAAATTGTATTTCACTTCCGAAAATGACGAGTTTTTTACTGTAAATGAAATATTTACGGATGAAGATGAGGAATCTGATATGGAAATAAAATTGCAATTTCTCGAAAAAGCAATAAAAAAATTGCCGCCGGATGAAATTTTTTTAGTTACTTTGTACTACTTAAACGGACAATCTGTTGAAAATATCAGCGGAATAAGCGGGTTGTCCGTTTCAAATGTGAAGGTGAAATTGCACCGGATACGAAAAAAATTGGCTTTGGAAATAAATCGGTTGATACAGAATGAATGATTATAAAGAAATATCAGACAATAAATTAAGGAAATTATTCAAGGAAATTGCCTTGGATACTCCTTCTCCTGATTTTACAAAAAATTTAATGGGGAAAATTGAAAAAGAAGCGCAGATTGCCCGAAAAAGGGGAACTTTCCTCGTTTTTCTGCAAGTGGCGGCGGGCGTTTTAAGCATGATTTTACTCCCGGCGCTGGTCATTTATGTATGCAAATTTTTTATGCCGGAATTTTCCTTTTCATTTTCGAAAATAAACCTGCATTTCGATGCAAACCTTATTGTAATCGGCTTTTCCGTTCTATTGCTATTGATAGCCGACACCTTGTACAGAAAAATACGCACAAAGTGAAAATAAAAAATAATTCATAGTGAATATGAACAAAATAATTGAAAAGAAATACCTCTCTGAAAATGTAGTCCAATTAGAAGTGGAAGCTCCACTCATCGCAAAATCCCGCAAGGCCGGTCATTTTGTTATCGTGAAAGTAGGAAAATACGGAGAAAGAGTGCCTTTGACTATTGCAGCCGCCAATACACAAACCGGTACCATCACTTTGGTTATACAACAAGTAGGTAAATCTTCCCGGAAAATTTGTTCCCTTAACAAAGACGAGTACATCACCGATTTGGTTGGTCCGCTGGGCAAAGCTACACATATCGAAAATTTCGGAACGGTCGTTTGCGCCTGCGGCGGTGTAGGCACAGCTCCCATGTTGCCCATCGTAGAAGCCATGAAACAGGTCGGTAACAAGGTAATCGTTGTGCAGGCAGCCCGGACAAAAAATTTAATCATTCTGGAAGAAGAAATGAAACGCTTTTCCGATGAGATAGTGATTATGACGGACGATGGTTCGTATGGACAAAAAGGCTTGGTCACACAAGGCGTAGAACAAGTCATAAACCGCGAAAAAGTGGATTTGTGTGTGACAATCGGCCCTGCTATCATGATGAAATTTGTTTCTTTATTGACTAAAAAATATGATGTCCCTACCGTTGCCTCCCTGAATACCATCATGGTAGACGGAACAGGCATGTGCGGCGCCTGCCGGGTAACGGTCGGCAACAAAACCCAATTCGTTTGTGTAGACGGCCCGGAATTTGACGCACACCAAGTGGATTTCGATGAAATGATGATGCGGTTAAACGCCTACAAAGAATATGAAACAATGTAGAGACGCACGGTTGTGCATCTCTGTAAATACAATTTATGGCAAATATGGAGTATTTAAAAGCTGAAAGAAATGAATCCTGGCGGGAGGAATTGCGTAAAAGTTTGAAAAACAAGGAAAGAATAGCTATTTCGCGCGTGAAAATGCAGGAATTGGATGCAGGATACCGCAGTCACAGTTACGACGAGGTAAATCTGGGTTTGACGCTCGAACAGGCGCTAAGGGAAGCCAAACGCTGTTTGGATTGCCCCGATCCCACTTGTATGGCCGGTTGTCCGGTAGGTGTGAATATCCCCAAATTTATAAAATACATCGAATGTAACGAAATATTGACTGCCGCCAAGACACTGAAAGAGACTTCTGCGCTACCGGCTGTATGCGGACGGGTTTGCCCACAGGAAAAGCAGTGCGAAAGCAAATGTATCCATCTGAAAATGAAGAGTGAAGCCGTAGCTATCGGCTATCTGGAACGTTTTGCAGCCGATTACGAACGGGAAAGCGGTTCGTTTTCCATTCCCGGATTGGCCGAAAATAACGGGATAAAGATAGCCGTTATCGGTTCCGGGCCGGCCGGCCTGTCTTTTGCCGGTGATATGGCCAAATACGGGTACGAGGTCACCGTTTTTGAGGCTTTACACGAAATCGGCGGCGTATTGAAATACGGTATTCCCGAATTTCGTTTGCCGAACGATATTGTGGACGTAGAAATCAGCAACCTGCAAAAAATGGGCGTGAAATTCATTATAAATTGTATCGTAGGAAAAACCATTTCACGGGAAGACCTCTACAATGAAGGATTCAAAGGTATTTTCATAGCCAGCGGAGCCGGATTACCTAATTTCATGAATATCCCCGGCGAAAATCTGGCCGGTGTTTTATCGGCCAACGAATACCTGACCCGGATAAACCTGATGGGCGCCAACCGGGAAGAGACCGACACCCCCGTATTTTTCGGTAAAAAAGTAGCCATTATCGGCGGCGGAAATACAGCCATGGATTCAGTTCGCACCGCCAGACGGCTGGGCGCCGAAAAAGCGATGATTGTTTACCGCCGTTCGGAAGAAGAAATGCCCGCCCGCGTCGAAGAGATAAAACACGCCAAGGAAGAGGGAATCGTATTTATGAACCTCAACAATCCCATTCAATATACCGGAAATGAAAAAGGCCGGATAAAACAGATGGTACTCCAGAAAATGGAACTCGGCGAGCCTGATGCATCCGGCAGAAGAAAACCGGTTGAGATTCCCGGTGCAACCGAAACCATTGATGTGGATTTGGTTGTCGTAGCGGTAGGAGTCTCCCCTAACCCACTTGTTCCAAGCGCCTTTTCGGGATTGAACGTCAGCAAATGGGGAACAATTATCGTGAATCAGGATAGCCTGCAAACAGACTTGCCGGAAGTATATGCCGGAGGCGACATTGTCAGAGGTGGAGCTACGGTGATATTAGCCATGGGAGACGGACGGAAAGCGGCTGCTGCCATGCATGAAGCTATTCAAAATCAGGAGAATAATCACATTTAAAATAGGAAAAACTATTTTTTGCCGATTTCATTTCCTTTTTATCCCGTCTCCAATTCCAATAGGTCTTTCTTTACCGCTAATCCATAAGCGTAACCGCCTAAACCGCCGTCGGAAGCGATAACTCGGTGGCAGGGGATAACGATTGCTAAAGGATTTTTTCCATTGGCAGAACCTACCGCCCGGCAGGCTTTCGGATTACCCGTTGCATCGGCTAATTGCGCATAACTGATGGTTTTTCCGTAAGGAATTTGTTGCAATTGCCGCCAGACTTTTTGCTGAAAATCCGTTCCGGAAGGGGCGAGCGGCAAATCGAACGCCCGGCGTTTACCGGCAAAGTATTCGTCTAATTGCTTGCAAGTTTCCTGCATTACCGGTGACGCTGCTACCTCCCTTGCATTTTCGCCGGTCTGATGATTTTTGATGAATCGTATTCCTGTAACAGCTTCTTCTCCGGCCGTGATTTCCAAAGTTCCCACAAACGATTGATAATAATGTTTCATGTGTAAATGAATTATGAATTATGAATTCTCAATTCTCAATTATCAATTCTCAATTATTTCCTTGTAATAAACCCAGCGTTCGAAAACATTCTGAACATAATTAACGGTTTCTCCGCTTCTGAAATAGCCTAACTTGCAGATAGGGTCATTGTAATATTCCTGCAAACTTTTCAGTTTGAGAAATTCTTCTACATCGCTCCATACATAGGCGTTTTTGTCGTATTTTTCGGATAGAGCCTGGGCATCGAAAATATGTCCGGTACCGGCATTATAGGATGCAAGAATGAATTTTATCCGCTCGTTTTCGTCTTCAATGGATGCAAACGAACGATTCAGCCGTCTGATAAGGCCGACTGCTGCTTTGACATTGCTCTCGGGGTCATAAATCATATCTTCCGAAACGCCGAATGCTTGCGCTGTCTGCGGCATCAGCCCCATTAATCCGGCGGCGCCCGCCCATGAAACGAGATTGGTATAAAACTTGGACTCCTGATAGGAGACGGATGCCAACAATCGCCAATCCCAAGGTATTTTAGCGGCATATTTTCTGAACAAACTGTCATAAGGGGAAATCTGTCCGGGACCGATAACCGGTACAGCTTCGTCACCGGGTAATTTACTCATTTCGAAATACCGTTTGGTGATTTTTTTGTAACCGGCTTTGTTTTGGTTGTCAGCAAACCATTTGTCAATAGCGGCTGCCAATTCGGGAGAGCCTTTTCCGGTTGCCCAAGACGAACGTTGGGAATGGCCGACTACCATTGAAATATTGGTATTCTGAAAATAAGTCTTGTTGAGGCTGGCCATATCGGCGTCGCTCACAGTATAGGAAATTTTTCCTTTAGACACCATTTCAATCAGGTCTTCAACCGAAATAGTGTCTTTATCAATAGTGCGGATATGGATTCCTCCGCCCAATTCATTATTTAAGTTTACCAAGCGTTTGTAGTGTTTGCTGTCATGAATTACCCAAACCTCTTTTCCAATCAGTCCGGTAACGTCTTTCAAGAGGGTATCTCCCCTGTTGGCGCGTTGTACCAGCACTTGTTCGTTAATCACTTCGCGACCACAATACAGCAGGTTTTTTTTGCCTTCGTTGGAAATAGGGATGTTACAAGCGATCAAATCTCCTTCTTTTTGGAGCAACATTTCCATGAGCTTGGTCTCATTTTCAACCGGGCGGATATTTACCTTGAGTTCGTAATTCTCGGCAAAGCTATTTAATAATTCATATTCATACCCCTTGGGTTCGCCCTTATAAATAAAATAAGACATCGAACCGGACACGGTAAGCACATCAATCTCACCGCGGCTCAGAATCCGGCTGAAATCATCTCTTCCGGAGTGTGTATGTGTTCTCGTGCATCCCGTCGTCTGTAGCAGAGCAACCGAAAGCAATACCAAAAAGTGTTTTTTCATGCGCATAGATGCATTTTATGCATGTTTCATATTTGTCTATTTTCCATGTACCTCTTTCAAAGAAAGGAGGTAAACGCCGGTAAAGATAAGTATTATTTTTGAGCTAAGCACTAAAAATAAGCAAAGTCATGAAAGATGCTGTCACCCCGGATTCGATCCGGAGCAGCCATGACAATAAGAGACGTTTTATCTTTTAGTTTTTAACTTTTAGTTTTTCTAACTGTTCTGCACTTAGTCCGGTCACTTTGGCAACCAGTTCAATAGACATTCCTTCCTCAAAACATTTCCGAGCTATTTCAACACTTTTTTGATTGAAACCTTTCTCAATACCTTTCTCAAAATATTCTTCTTTTGCATAATCAACCGCATCGCGAACATCCTGATACTCTAAAATACTTTTGTTATATGTTTCCATATCTGTTGCTGTTAATTTTTTGATTTCCGCTGCTTTAAATAATTTTTCAAATAT
>JAITNQ010000166.1 GCA_031290435.1 Candidatus Symbiothrix sp.
GAACGAATATTGTTTTCAAAACCGAAATTCTTTTGCGAAATCTTGATTGAATAAGGACAATGGTATTGTTTTACGAAATTCGACAAACTGATGGAACGGTTGCGCCTGCCTTTTTTAACTTCAATCGGAATAATGTCAATGCCCGATTGAACTACAAAATCGACTTCGGCGCTTTCTCCGCTTTTCCAGTAGTAAAGCGGAATCCGTTTGTTTGCAAAGTCCTGTGCAACAAAGTTCTCTGCCAATCCGCCAAGAAAACCGTTATCCACTTCGATCGAATTGATAATCATCTGATACGGAAAAGCCGAGTGCATCGTGAGCATACCTATATCGCTCATATAGAGTTTGAAATCGCTAAAATCAATATGCCCTTTCAACGGCATAACGCCCTGCTCAATTTTGCGGCATTTCAATACAATTCCAGCCGACAGCAACCATTCAATCGACTCGCCGAAAATAGAAGTCGTGCCGCCTTTCATGGCGAGTTTGTATTGAAATTTACGGTTTTCTTTCGAGAGTTGCGCAGGAATGGAATCGTAGCAAGCACGAATTTTTATATTTGTTGTCGGTGTGGCATATTTTGACATATCGGCAATGTATTCGTTCATAATTTTTGCCTGCACATCTTTAATTAATATTAAACTATTGTTAATAAGGTAATTATTTATAACAGCCGGCATCCCGCCCACAATGCAATACTGATAAAACAAATCAAGTCCGAATTTATGTAACCCGTCGGACATTGCTTCGTTTTTTAAAAAATGTTTTTTTATTTCTTCGGAGAATGTTTTTTTACCCATTGCCCAAATAAATTCCTCAAAATCAAGTGGATACATATAAAGTTCGTCCACTTTACCCACAGGAAAAGAATATTTCTCGCGATTGACCGCTACGCCAAGCAGTGAACCAGCCGCAACAACGTGATATTCGGGCGCATCTTCACAAAAATATTTTAACGAGGTCAAAGCACGCTCATTTGCCTGAATTTCATCAAAAAAGAGTAAGGTGTCTGTTTTGGAAATAACCTCGCCTGTAACCGCTTCCAATTGGTTGACAACATATTCCGGCGTAATATTTTTCTCGAAAATATCAACGACAACAGTATCGGTTTCCAAATTGATACGAACCACATTTTTGTAATGTTTTTCACCAAACTCGACAATGCTGTACGTTTTGCCGATTTGCCTTGCACCGTTCACAATCAACGGCATCCGATTGTCGGAATGTTTCCATTGCAAAAGTGCATCCGTTATTTTTCGTTTCATACGCTATTTTTTTTTGCAAAGATACTAAACTTGGCGGAAAAATCAAAATATTTTGATTTTTCCGCCAAGTTTAATCAAATAATGAGTACAACATTCCAAACAGCCACAATGGAATCTTGTTTTTTGTGTCCAACTTCAATACCATCGGCTCAACAAAACTGTTTGGCAGGTCTTTTATTTGGTCAAATGTTTTTTATAAATAGCAAAAATTAAGTAAAAATGTTTCTTTTAAATAGTAATTACTATAGGCTTACGCCGAATGAATTGCGGAAAATTGCACATGGAAATTAATGTCTAAACCTAACAGGTTTTTAAAACCCGTTAGGTTTTTTCGTGTGCCGCTGACCGTGCACCGTACTGAGGATTTTACCGGTAAGCCGTTTTTACCTTCTGTTGAAAACAAGATTCAATCCCTGCGTTGTATAATGTTTGAATGCTGTATCGGAAGAAATCAAGGAGATTTTGTCGGAAATGGCTTGGGCAATTATGGCATGGTCATTCATATCCCTATGTCTTTCGATAATATCCAATTGAGTATATTTGGCAAAATGATGTTCATTGAAAAAGATAGTTTCAATGCCGAAGTCTTTTAATTCATTCAACATATCCTGTTCTGATATATAACGTAATTTTTCTAATTTTCCTATCCTGTATAATAGGACTAATTCTTTAACTGCAACAGAACTTGTATATAAAACATTCGCATAATCAGTTAAGATTTCAGTGATATTCGAACTTATGTCGTCTTTTTTTTTAGTTAAAATAAAAACCAATATATTGGTATCTAAATAATATCTCATATTCTACTTACTTTAGTACAGCTCTCATATCAACAATTCTTATTCCAGGAGGTCTGTCTGATTCCCAAAATAAAGCAATTTTCGACTTCTTCTTAGGTTCCAAATTGAAACCAGTCTGCGTTTCTTTGCTGCTGGTTTTCTTTGTCAACTGTTTTGTTTTCATTGTTTTGTCTTTTTAATTAATTGTTTTACTCGACAAATGTACAAAAAAACTTCCAATCAAATAAATATTTCCATAATAATAGTGACGAGTTGAGACATCTATCAATAAGCTGTACCACCTGATTTTATTCAAAAAACGCCATTTAGAAATCCCTAATAATCAGCAATTCAGGGAGAAAAAGTTAAAAACTAACATCTTGAAAATAAAAGGGATAAAAAATTAGGAAAAATAAAAAACTGCTTATCCACTTGTGTCAAACGAGATGCCTGAAAGGCATTCATATTCATAACCGCAGGTCAGCGTAGCGCAACCTGCGGCAGGACGACTTCGCTCAGGGCAGGCATGACGGGGCGTCCTCAAAAAAAATAGGGGAGAGGGCGTGGGGATACTTGCCCGTAGGGCATTCATATCAATAGAAAAATGCTTCTCCCAACCAAGCAAAACCTCGTAGAGGTTTCACCTATTCTATCGGTAGAGGATGT
>JAITNQ010000265.1 GCA_031290435.1 Candidatus Symbiothrix sp.
CAGGATAATTTGTACTATCGGCATCACCAACAAAATCAATATGGTACGCTTGTCGCGAAGTATGTGATAAAATTCTTTTTTTACGAATGCAATGAATTGTTTCATCTTAATTCTAAATTCTAAATTTTTAATTTTTAATTTTTAATTCTCAATTCTCAATTCTCCCCTCTTTTTGCTTTTCGCGCCAACATATAAAAAACCTCATCCATGCTTTCGGCATGAAACTGTTGTTTGAGATTTTTAGGCGTATCTATGGCTTCAATTCTACCGTCCACCATGATGGATACGCGCTTGCAGTATTCGGCTTCATCCATGTAGTGCGTTGTCACAAAAACGGTTATTCCGCGTGCAGCCGCCTGATAAATCAGTTCCCAGAATTGCCGTCGGGTAAGGGGGTCCACGCCTCCGGTCGGCTCGTCGAGAAAAACAATTTTCGGCTCGTGAAAGACGGCGACGGAAAACGCTAATTTCTGCTTCCAGCCTAAGGGCAACGATTTCACAAGCGCATCCCGTTCTTTTTCAAAGCCAAGTTCCTGTAAAATTTGGCTTGTTTTGGCTGCAATCGGCTTGTCTTTCATGCCGTAGATTCCGCCAAAAAGCCGCAGATTTTCCCATACTTTCAGGTCTTCGTAGAGCGAAAACTTCTGACTCATATAGCCGATATTTTTCTTGACTTCTTCCGATTGTTTGAAAATATCGTATCCTGCCACCGTGCCGTTACCCGACGTGGGGTGACTCAGTCCGCACAGCATCCGCATGGCAGTCGTTTTGCCCGCTCCGTTGGCGCCGAGAAAGCCGAAAATTTCTCCTTTCTCCACCTCAAACGAGATATTGTCTACGGCGGTGAAATTGCCGAATTGTTTTGTTAGATTTTCTACTTTTATTACACTCATATTGTTTATTTTGTCTGAACCTTGTTTTTCACAGGATTAATTCCATAAAACAATCCTCAATGCTTGGCTCAATCTCTTTGAGTTGAGAGTAATCCGGATTCATTTTCAACTCTCCATCGAATGTCACGTGTAAAGTGTCGCCGAAACTGAATACGGAGCGGACGGCGGGATTCTCACGCAACTGCTTCAATGTCTCGTAATTGTTGTCGGTTTCGACGGCGTAAAGTTTGTGCGGAAAACCTGCGACAATGTTTGCAGGCGTGTCGATAGCGAGGATTTCGCCCTGCTGTATAAAAGCAATGCGGTCGCAAAGCGCTGCCTCGTCCATGTAGGGAGTGGAAACAAGAATGGTAATGCCTTGTTGCTTCAATTTTTTCAACATTCCCCAAAACTCTTTTCGTGATACCGGGTCAACACCCGTAGTAGGCTCGTCTAAAAACAAGACGGTCGGCTTGTGAATCAGGGCGCACGACAGCGCCAATTTTTGTTTCATGCCGCCCGACAGTTGCCCCGCCCTCCGCTTTTTGAACGGTTCTATCTGACGGTAAATATCTTCAATCAGGGAATAATTTTCGCGGACAGTTGTGTTGAAAACCGTGGCAAAAAAATTTAGATTTTCCTCTACCGTCAAGTCGGGATAAAGCGAAAATCGTCCGGGCATATAGCCGACGCGATTGCGGATGGCTTTGTAGTCGCGCACCACATCCAAGCCATCTACAGTAGCTATGCCGCCGTTGGCAAGCAACAGGGTAGCGAGGATACGAAACAAACTTGTCTTTCCGGCGCCATCGGGACCAATCAGACCGAACAATTCTCCTTTTTTGACCTCCAAGTCAATGTTTGTCAATGCCTGCACATCCCCATACCGCTTGTTGATTGATAAACATTTCAAAATCGCATTCTCCATGATGAATTTGTAATTTTTAATTGGCTAAGGCCGAACGTTATTTTGTGATTGCCGATTTCAATTCTCCATACATTCCGATTTTCAGGTATCCGTCGTTTTTAACCCCTATTTTCACGGCATAAACTTGGTTGGCGCGTTCGTTCTTGGTGAGAATGGTACGCGGCGTAAATTCCGCTTTCCCGGATATCCATGTAATTTTTCCGGTATATTCCCGCATGTTTTTTTCTCCGAAGTCGGTGCGGACAATCACTTCCTGATTCAGTTTTATCCGGTCTAACTGGTCGGCGGTGATATAAGCCCGAAGGTAGATGTTGTCCAAATCGGCTATTTTGAACAAGGCTTTCCCTTGGGCGGCAATTTCACCTTTTTCGGCGTATTTCGACAGTACGGTTCCTTTGATGGGGCTGGATATGATGCTTTTTTGAATCAGGTCGTCGATTTGTTCAAGCTGAGCATGTAGGCCTGCCAGTTCAGCCGAAATACTGCTGTTGTTGTTCCGTAAACTTTCCGTTTGGGCATCCGACTGACGTTGCAGAACAACGATAGCCGATTGGATGTCGTCGACTTGTTTCTGTGTGGCGGCATTTGATTTTAACAATTGCTGAAAACGCGCCAGCTCCGTTTCTTGTTTGACAATCTGTTGTTTGAGGGATGCTATCTGCCGAGCCACATTATAGGTGCGGCTATCCACTGCCTTCATGCCGGCCAGCAACTGCTCTTTTTTCAGGTGTAGTTGGGTAGTGTCGATATAACCGGTTTCGTCGTTTGCGAGTAGGGATTGTCCTTCCATCAGATTGAAAGCCATAATTTGTCCCGTGGCCTGTGCGGAAACAAGTACTTCGGTAGCTTCGAAAGTGCCGGATGCATCGTAATCTCCTTTTTTCTTTCCGCAAGTTGCCAGCAGGATTATACTTGCGAATAAAACAGTCATTTTAATCGTCTTCATTCCTATTTCAATTAATTGTTTGTTGTATTTTTCAAATTGTATATCGCTATCAAAAAATCAATTTCGTGGCCGACTTTTGTTTGTCGCGCCAAATCTTCTCTGCTTAGTTCCTGCATCAGTTCGGTAACGGTAATTGTTCCGTTAGCCACTTTAGACTCGGCGGCTTTGCGGATATTTTCCCGCAAAGCGATAATTTCGTCATCGTATTTCATCAGGTCTCTCAAGCGTTTGATATCTTGATTTTCCCGGCTGAGCGCCAAATTGATATTGTAGAGGAAAACCTCTCTTTGGGTTTCTACAAGGCCTTTGTTCACTTCTATTTTCCGCAGATCGTTTTTTTGCGTATAAAGCGACCCGAAATTCCATGTCAGCCTAAGCCCGCCTATGTAGAAAGGGTCAAAACTGTTGGAGATCATATTCAGACCGGGCCGTCCTACGCCTGCCTGTATGAACAGTCCCAATCGAGGCATGTAAGCCGATTGAAGCAAATCTTTTTGCGAATCTAAGAGTTCGTTCTGTGCATCGAACCATTGTAGTTCGGGGCGGTTTATTTGCATGGCAGTCAATGCGTTCCGGATACCGGGTTTAATCAAAGCCATACTATCGTCTATGTTGATACCGGTCATGATGGAAAGCATTTCCATGTAGGCTGTACGTGTCGATTGCAATTGTGTAAAGTTCTGTTCCGTATTCAGTTGCTCCACTTTTACGGCATCAAGGTCGGCCTGATTGGCAATGCCGTTGTCGACATAACTGACGATTGTGCGGAAATTCCGGCCTAATTCCTCCTGTAGGATGCTGTTTTGCACCAAACGGGCATCAAGCATGAGGATTCCGAAAAACAGTTGGTTTACCCTTTCATCCAAAGCATATAATTCAACTTCTAATTGTTTGGATTCTGCCTCCGAACCGGCTTGGGTGATTTTTTTCTGAGAACGGATAATTCCCCCGTCCCAAACCGTCTGATTCGCTTCGATTACGGCTTGGTATTGCTCTTTGCTCAGCTTCGGGATTTCAACTCCGGGCAAAGAAATCGGAATGGATGTTACATCCGATTGATAGCTGAGTTTTGCATTTACCGAAAATTGCGGTAAATATCCCTTGGCGGCATTAGACAGGCTATATGCTTTCGATTGCGCTATTAATCCGTACTTTTTGACAAGCGGATAATTCTCGCGCGCTTTTTTCTGACAGGCTTCGATGCTCAGTTGAGCCGCTGCGTGCAAACTATATCCCAAAATCAGGATGAATAATATAATTCGTTTATTCATACGTAAATAATTTAGTTTTTAGTTTTCAATTTTCAGTTTTTAATTTTTAATTTTTAATTTTTAATTTTCAATCCGTTTATAATCAATTCTACATTGTTTTTCTTCCTTTCTTCCAGAAATTTTACATATTCTTCCTTTTGCCGGTCTTCATCCGTGGCAAACAGTACCTGTAGTGCGACAAAAGCAAATACATTGAGCGAGGCTATATTCAGTAACAAGTCACTGGCTTTGATGGGGCGAATAGTCCCTTTACAGACTTCTTCCGCGATGGCTTTCGTCATTCTTTTCAAAATTTCCTCACCGATCGGGAAAATTTTTTTGTAAATGTAATTTCGCCTGTTTTTGTCTTTGATGATTTCATTCAAAACGAAAAGAGGCAATTCCGGCGTCTGGCTCAAAAAATCAAAATGGGTCTCTATCCCTATTTTTAATTTTTCGAAAAAAGGATAGTCCTTGTTGAAAGCGTCCACAAAAAATCCCAACAATTGTGCCGCCTTTTGTTCGAATATCTGAGAGAAAAGATTTTCTTTTGTCCTGAAATAATAATGTATCAAGGCATGATTTACTCCTGCATTTTTTGCAATGTCTAAGGTTTTTGTGCCGTTGTACCCTTTTTCCATAAAGAGCTTTTCAGCTGCTTCAAGAATCAATTGTTCCGTATTACCTGTTTTTTGCTCCATCGTTTATCAATATAGTTTAATAATTTAGTTTAACAATATTGTTAATCCTGTGCAAATATACTATGCTTTTTATTTCTGTGCAAGTTTTTTTTCGAAAAAATAAAAAAAAATTATACCTTTGCCCCAAGAAGAGAGCGTATAGAAGACAATTAAGAAAATATTATGAAGATACGGTTATTCCTTATAAGTTTGATTGTGAATATTTTGTCGTTTCAGTTATGGGCGGACGAAGGCATGTGGTTGCTTCCTTTACTGAAACAACAGCGACTTGCCGAGATGCAGGCAATTGGTTTAAAACTACAGGATTATGACATCTACCATCCGGATAGTTCGTCATTGAAAGATGCTGTCGTTGTTTTTGGAAGCGGATGTACCGGAGAAGTGGTATCTTCCAACGGCTTGGTGCTGACCAATCACCATTGCGGATACAGTTGGATACAGCAACAAAGTTCGTTAGCGCATGATTACCTGACGGATGGTTTTTGGGCGATGACAAAAGAGCAGGAATTACCCAATCCCGGATTAACCGTCACTTTTATTGAGAAAATAGAAGATGTCAGCGATTATGTTTTGTCGCATTTGAAACAAGACCCCGATTCAACCGGCATGAATTTTCTATCGCCAAAATACCTGAATAATCTGGCAAAAGAAAAAATAGGACAGGCTTTTCTACAGGAACACATTGGCGTTGAGGTGGAGATAAAGCCTTTTTACGGTGGGAACCAGTATTTTATGTTTACAAAAAAGATATATTCCGATGTGCGTTTGGTAGGCGCTCCGCCTTCTTCCATCGGAAAATTCGGGGCGGATACGGATAACTGGATGTGGCCGCGTCATACCGGCGACTTTTCTGTATTTCGCATTTATGCCGATGCCAATGGAGATCCGGCGCCTTATGCGACCACTAATGTTCCGCTTCATCCGAAGCGATGGTTTAAGATTTCGGCACAAGGAATTGAGGACAACGACTTTGCCATGATGATTGGTTTTCCGGGACGCACCTATAAATATTATACCTCATGGGAGGTGGCGGAGCGCCGAGACGTTGATAATACGGTTCGTATCAATATCCGTAACCTCCGTCAAGAAGCCATGCTGGAGGAAATGTTGAAAGACCCTGCCATTCGCATACAGTATGCGAGTAAATATGCCGGTTCGACCAATGCGTATAAAAATGCAATCGGAATGAATTGGGCTATCAACAAGCATGATTTGGAACAAGTAAAACGGGAAGAACAGGAAAAACTGATACTTTGGTCGAAGCAATCGGACAAACCTGAATATCCGAAGGCTTTACAAGCGCTTGAGTGGATTGTATCCGCCCGCAAAGATCTTCGCTTCAGAAGTTGGATGTTGGACGAAGCCTTGTCACGGGGAATTGAGTTTACAAGCGCTCCTGTAAATCTGAACGCGCTTATTGACGCCTTGAACGGTACGGATAAGGCCAAACAAGAAGAACAAATTCGTTTTTTCACCACGGCGGCTAACCGTTTTTTCAATAAAAACTATTCACCTGAAACAGATATGAAAATAGCGAAAGTAATGCTGAAAGAATACCGCAGCATTATTCCGGCTTCCTCACAGCCGACCTATTTTGCGCGAATAGACAAACAGTATAAAGGAGATATAGACCGGTTTGTAGAAGCTATTTTTAAACAGTCCATTTTCGGAAGTGAAACCAATTTCAATGCGTTTATCAAACATCCTACCGTCAAAGCATTGGAAAAAGACCCGATGTTATTGTTTGCCAAATCCGTGCAGGATGAGCGGGCGGCTATCACGGCGGCTTTGAGCGAGTTTGATACCGATTATGCTTCAGCACATCATGATTATGTGAAAGGTTTATTGGAAATGTACGGCGACCGGGCGAATTTTCCGGATGCCAACTCAACGCTCCGCCTGACCTATGGACAAAAGAAAGGTTATAGTCCCCGCGATGCTGATTATTACCTGAGCCAGACCACGTTGGAAGGTGTAATGGAAAAAGAAGACCCCGATAATTGGGAATTTGTAGTGCCCCAGCATCTGAAGGACTTGTATGCGGCCAAAGATTTCGGCGCTTATTGCCTGAAAGACGGCCGAATGCCGGTTGCCTTTACCGCCACTACCCATAGTACCGGCGGAAATTCCGGAAGTCCTGTCCTGAACAACAAAGGCGAACTTGTCGGCATTAACTTCGACCGTAACTGGGAAGGTGTCGGAGGAGATTTGCAATATCTGCCTGATTACCAGCGTAGCATTATTGTAGATATCCGTTATGTGCTTTTTATCATTGATAAATATGCGGGGGCGGTTCATCTGTTAAATGAGATGGATATGGAATAATCAATAATGACGTTATTTTGGAACAGAAGAATTTTCTTGCTCTGTACCGGATAGTTTGGTAATCAATTTGACCAAATTTTCTATGTTGATTCCATTTCGTTTCTCAGATTCTGCCATAATTTCAATTGTTCTGCTGTTGCTTCTCACCGCTTCGGAAAGATTACTTATCATTACATCCTTTGTATCAGTAATATCGTTTGTAAAGTATGTGGTTGATGCATCTTCAGTTATATTTTTCTTAGGTAACAATTCCATCACATCTATTTCTAAAAATGCAGCAATCTGATCCAATTTAAGAAAAGATATATTGGGGCTTTTCAGCATTCTATTGATACTATTTTCTTTTATTTTCAAGAAATCAGCCAAGTTCCGCTTGGTTTTCTTCTTTTCTTTTAATAGTCTATCAATAATATTTTTTTGATATTCAGACATATGAAAAATTTATTTAAAAATACAACAAGAAATATGAATTTTTATTTGATACTTAACCGAAAAAGTTATATATTTGCACAATAAGTGTATTTTACTCACTTAAAAAGCGCAATTACTTTGCATTATAAATGCAAAGTTTGCATCAAATATAGTAAATTATTTTGTAAAAGAACTTAAAAACCGAAAAAGATTATGGATGAATTAGTATTTATCAGAGAACGCCGGAAGAACGAACACCATTATGGGGATGTCCGTGAAGCTTGTGAGCGTGCAAATGTGACGCCGGCTGTTTTTCAGTCGGCAGTAAAAAAGACAAAAATAGACGATCTGACCAATAAAGAAATGTTGGTGATACGGACTTTTATTGAGGTTCTTGACGAGAGATTAGCGAAAAAAGTAGTTTTGAAAGATTCTCTTGTATTTATGAAAAGTTAGAATGTAAGGGTTTGACAAAGCATATTTGTTTTATCTTGGTAGATGACGTACAATTTCTTCTCATCAAGGTATAAGTTATTCTCTATCTACAGTTTTTTATAACAAGGTTGTTTGTTATATATTGTATGATAGCGGGTTTCTTACAACTGCATTTTCTGTTTCAGTAATTTATATCCTGAATTACTGATTTTTAGACTATTGCCGTTTTTCATCTGTACCTTGTAAATTTCCTTTTCGTACAACTCAATTTTGGCAATATGTTCAATATTGATAATAAATGAACGGTGTGTTCGCACAAAAATAGCATCCGGAAGATGCTCTTCCCAATATTTCATGGTACAGCCTTTTAAATACTTGCTTTCAGCCGTATGAATCAGTACATAATCGCCGTTAGCTTCGATATAGAAAATTTGACCGACCGGAATCACATGAATTTCCTGTTTCTTTTTGACACTGATTCTTGTCAGTTTTTCTTCCGGAAGGGATATCTGTTCGGTTTTGGCGCTTTCGATCGTGTCGCATTGCACTTTCAACTTGGAAGCGCTTATATACAAATTGTAAACCAATACAAAAATGATATAAATCAACAAGCCGTAAAAAATCCGGAGCGGAAGCGTAGTGAGGAAAAATTCCGTATAATACGAATCACTACTCAGAATAGCATTCGTCACAAGATAACCTATGCCTGTCCAAACAGCAAACGCGATAAGTAATAAAAATAAGTGAAACAGCAAAAACAAGAGAATGTTTCCCATATGCAGGTAATACTTGGCCGGATACCACAAAGCAAGAATGACAATGGCCTGCAAAGTATTAAATATCAGCGAATCATAAAAGAAAGTATAGGTAAATTCAGCCTTTGGGCCGGTATATACCATTAACATTATCTGGGTAACAGCAAGCATTACCCAGATAATTATATACAAAAGACGTGATTGGACAGATTGCAGGAAAGGATTATTCATAACTTTTTATTTCGCCACCGCCGAATACGGATTCCAGTTCTAAGATAACCATTTTCTCTCCGGTTCCGGCCGAGTTAAGATAGCGGGGCCGGTTGTCTGAGAATCCGCCGAAAACGCCGGTTTTCCGAACTGAAATATTCCAATCGGAAGGAACGTAAAGAATTACACCGCTGAATACGGATGTAATGCTTATGTAAACCGTCTTTACATTATCCGATAGTTCAGCTTGGGTAAAATCCAACTCTATGCCACTGAAAATCGCTTCTATTTCTACTCGTTTGATTTTACCGTAACTCCATCTTTCTTTAGAAGCGGTAAAAACGTATTCCCGTTTGATAAACCCATCCTCATCCACTACATTTTCGGTAAAAGGTTTTTCTTTGAAATCTTCACCGGGATGATGTTCAGTTCCGGTAGTATCGTTAAAATGATGCTGGGCATCCTTTCCGAAAATTATGGTATCTTTTTTTTTAGTCGTTGCCCTGACAATGAAAAGAACGCCTAAACCGATAATCAACGCCGGAAACAGGATACCATTCAGGCTTGTATTGATAATTCTCGGAATTAAAAATATGGCGCCGATAACAATGAGTACAATACCTGCGCTCTGATTATCCCTTTTCCGGTCGGACAACAAGACTGCACCAATGGCAATCAGTAAAGTCGGCCAGGAAATTACCCAGGAGTAATAGTACCGGTCTATTATTTCCAAATTGTTGAACAAAAGAAATAGACCCAGAAACATGATGATTATTCCAATTACAACTTTTTTTCTCATGACATAAATTATTAATAAATGAATTAAACAAGTAAACAACAAGTTTAAAACTTGTGTACAAATGTAGCTGGAATAATTATTGTATACAATACTTATTCGCCGAATAAGCACGAATTTTCGATGAAATACCGAAATATGTCGGCTAAAAAGCACCACTTTTTTTCTAATCCATTTTTAATCTACACCCAAACTTTCTCTAATCTGTAAAAAGTAATTTTGCACCCGTAATAATGAGTTTACAGGAAGATGATAAGGCTGTGTAAAATAACTTCTTAACTTCTCGTAACTTCTTTAACTTTTTAGCACGTATGTATAGATTTGTAAAAAATATCGTTGCTTGCTTTTACTTTGGGATATGCACTGTTCGGCTCGCTGATTCTTTCGCTTACATATGTTCCGATGATGTGTAAAGTGTTATTAAACAGAACGCTTAAAGAAAATTAATCGAATTTTTGCTAAAATAAATTTGCTAATTAAAAAAATAACAGTAATTTCGTTGTTGAATTATTTTTAATTGTTAAAGATCATGGATAAAAAACAGATAAATATATTGCCGGTTTATCAATCGGCAAATAGGAATGATTATGATAGCGTCAGAAATAATTTCATTGTTCGCCGGGTGGAATATGAGATTATTATTGATTCATTCATTTTGGCAATACGACCAATCGTTTTATGAATTTTTCCGAAAATACCATTTGCAGACATTGAGCAGCGCAGAAACATTTCAATTATTTCATCATTCGGAGTTTGGAAATAAATTGCAGGAACAATATAAGCCATTGTATTATGCTTGTCAGATATTGAACGGCAAGGCAAATGAAGAAAATAATTTAATGTTACGTATTCCTCCCGAATTAGATTCAACAGTAAAAATCAAATTGAGGAATTGCAAAAGTTTTATGAATGAGTTGCGCTTAAATAAAACTATCTCACAAATCCGTAAACAAAATGGAAAACAATAAAGTTTCATACAAAATTTATATTCAGGTAATACTGGCGAATG
>JAITNQ010000301.1 GCA_031290435.1 Candidatus Symbiothrix sp.
TAATTCGTAATTGCAACAACTTCCCAATATCCGTTTCGTTTGCCGTTTTTGCGAGCAAGCAGATTTTTTTGTTGCAGGTTTATTGTAATTGTTTTTACCGTTCTTTCCGATTTATGAATATGAGCGGCAATTTCTTTTTGGGTAGCATTTGGATTATTTTTTATAAAGTCCAACACAAAATGTTCTTCCAAAGTGCAATCTAAAGTGCAAATTTTGCTCTTTGAAGTTTCTTTTTCTTGTTCTTTTGCACTTTGAAAATCGTAATTAATATGCAACTCTCGATTTTTCAATACATTATTTTCGCCAAGCAATAAATTGCCAAAAAAATGCATTAAATATTCGGTTGTAGCGTGAATCTTATTTTTCAAATCATTATAATTTGCCCGCACAAGGGCATTGCGGAAATACCACGAGTGTTGGGCAAACATATCGTTTTCTACTTCAAAACCAAAAGTGCGCAAATATTTTATAGCAAAAACTGCTGTTGTTCGCGTGTTGCCCTCGCCGAAAGCGTGAATTTGCCACAACCCCGAAATGAATTTTGCGATATGTTCGACAATTTCGGTTTTGCTCATTTTTTTGTAATTGGATGCTTTCTCTTGCTGAAAATCGTAATCTAATGTGGCGATAATCATATCTGCATCGGAATAAAACACTGTTTTACCGTTCAACGCCCATTCGTTTTTGGTAATATTGTAATCGCGAATTTTTCCTGCAAATTTGTAACTTCCTGTAAAAAGTCGGCGATGGATATTAATATACCAAAGCGACGAAAACGTAAAAGTTTTTTCCGATAATATTTCGGCAATGCGGGCAGAAACCTTATCGGCTTCTTCTGTACGGTCATCGGGCGGATACGCAGGTTCACCCCTACGCTGTTGTTCGTAATATGTGTCAATACGGCTTTTTACTTCGTCAAAAGTTATGTCGCCTTCGATGTTTTGTTTTGCGGTTTCAATCAGGTATGCAGAGGGTTTAAGCCCATCCACTTGTTGAAGTCCGATAGCCGTTTGCCAAATAAGCCCTTTTTCTTTTTTATCAGGTTCGACTTGCCTGATATATTCTTCAAAATCGTTATTTTGCTTGTCTATTTTATTCATCGTAATTGTCTCCTTTTTCATTGTTATATTCATCAATCCATCAAAGATATTGATAAAAGTCGGATATGCAGCATTTTTGTAATTATTTCCTCTCAAATTCTTCTATTGAATAGCGTGATTTCCCTTTTTTTATTGGTTGCCTGCTTCGGAACGTCTAATGATTAACTCGTATTGCAGTTGTTTGCTTATATCTTTTTGAAAATCTGCGGTATCATCTCATGGGCGTGATGATTATCTTTTTCTCAAATCTTCCGGCAACGAAACCAACTCTCTGTCTATCCGTATCCTTTTCTTTTCACCTCTGTCGCCGGTCACATAATAATGTTCAGCATAACTTTCGGCGATACACCTGACAAAAGCCTCTCGAATACGGGACAACTTTTCATTTATGGATTTGTCCAATGGCGTACATATCCGTTTGATGCTGCCTGTCATATCTTCATAATTTTCCCGGTTGGAAATGACTTTGTATATCTCCATCAATTCCGGTTCATAATCAGATAATTGTTTCAACAAGATACCTTCCGGATGTCGTAAAAACAAGATAAATAGTGTTTTCGGTAAAGTGGTCATTTTAATTGCTATATTATTGTAATCAGGAAGATAGATATTGTACCCCGAATCAACATATAAGCGACTCAGTTTTATTTCTGTTCTTGTAGAATCCACAGTCCCATGAAACAGGACATCGCCTATTTCTTTCAGCAAAAGTTCATAGTACCCCAGTTTTTTTAATGCAAGAATATCTCTTTTGATATTTTCAATAACATTGTATTCTTTGGAAAAAGAATCGTATCGCATATTTGTAGAAAGGGATTTGGACTCTTTTTCTTCAATATCAAACATGGCTTTATTCCCCTGTTTTGAAAGAGATATTTTAGGTTTTTTTTGAGGAGGAGGTTCCGGTTTTCTACGTTGATAAATCATGGGTGTATCTTCTCCACCCAAAAGGCTATCATGATGTGATTCCTCTTTTTTACGCATCTTTTCGAAGAAAATTGTTTCTCGTGAAAATTTCTCTTTTCGCCTTTCACTTTCAAGAATAGATTTTTCTTTAAAATACTGTTCAATGCTTAAATCGTCCCATTCGGTTGTCTGCGGAGGGGTAACGGTTGTTTCTATGAGAATCTTTGTGATGTAATCCTCAATTTGTGTTTTCAGAGCATCCTTTTTTGAACAGTCAAGTTGTAGATATTCAAAAACGTAAGTTTCAGCTGATGCTAAATTTTCGGTTAAACGGAGGAAACCGGGTTTAATTTTTCCTTCAAATCCTAAAGTAGAAAATAGTTGTTGCGTTTTGAAGGAAGTGGTAAAATTGCTCAAATAATTGTTCTCCCGTTGCAAAAAATACTTTTCAACGTGGGAGTTCGGTTTCAGATAAGGGAAAAAATAGCTTATCAAATCATCAAATTCTCCTTGTGAATGGCTAAAATCATGTTTCACTTTAGGAAAATAAATAAAATCAAGCTCATTGGACTTTTTCTTGAATTGCTGCACGATTTCACCATAACTTTCTTGGATAAAATCATTGGCTAATTTATTGTATTGACCTTCTACATAAATGATTTGAGAAGGAAGCAACCCCAAGGTATCAGTAGATTGAATCTTGACAGGTTCTCTTTTTGTCGACTTTTTAAAAGGGTTCCAAGAATGCATATAATTTTTACATTTAATATTTTAGGTGCAAAATTAAGCATTATTATTCATACCGGAAAATATTTGCAACCTTGCAAAAGTTTTTCCCCTGTTTTTATTTTCATGACCTTTGCACAGGTATTCACCCATAAATATTATAAAATTATGAAAGTAAATGTATTTAATCTGATTATTTTAGATGAAAGCGGTTCTATGGAATCCATCAAAAAACCATCGCTTGATGGTTTAAATGAAACATTGCAATCCATCCGGAGCGCTCAGGAAACGCATCAAGAATTGCAACAGCATTTCGTATCGCTTGTTTCTTTTAATTCCGATGGCATTCGACTCATCTTTGAGAACGTTCCCGTTTTGGGAATAAGGATGTTAAACAATCGGGACTACCAACCGAATAATTGTACGCCTCTATACGATGCCATGGGCAATAGTTTGTCTAAATTACGGTATCAATTGGACAGTAAGGAGAAGAATCAGGTACTGGTTACAATTATTACCGATGGTTATGAAAATGCCTCTAAGGAATACACCGGGAAAATGATAAAAAACTTGGTAGAGGAATTAAAGGCTTTGGGATGGGTTTTTACTTATATCGGAGCCAATCAGGATGTGGATGCCGTTGCAGACTCCATCTCGGTGGATAACAGATTGCGTTTTGATGCTGATAAACGAGGAATAAACCTTGCGATGAAAACAGAACATTTTTACCGGCAAAAATTTTACAACAAAGTTTCCATGAAATTGTTTGATGAAAAAGTGGATTTAAGTACAGGATTTTTCGATGATGAAGATAATAATATTTCCAAGAATGATAAGTCTAAAGATTCTGTAATACCAAATTGAATGTAAAACAGGGTTCGTGGACGGATTTGCATTTGGTGAAAATTTCTACATGATGCCGCCATGGAATTTGAAAAATCGGATGAACTTTAAATTCGTCACCAAGATAGTAGGCTGGGCGGCCGACTATAATCCGCCGCTGACCGAAATAACTTGACCGGTGATATACGAGGCTTTGTCTGAGGCTAAGAATCCGGCTAATTCCGCCACTTCTTCCGCTTTCCCGAAACGGCCGGCCGGTATCCTCTTTTTCAGTTCGTCCCGGTCCAAGTCTTTCGTCATGTCGGTTTCAATAAATCCCGGAGCAATGGCATTGACTGTTACGTTCTTCTTAGCCGATTCCAAGGCTAAGGCTTTTGTGAGTCCGATAAGTCCGGCTTTAGCAGCGGAGTAATTGCTCTGGCCGGGCATGCCGGTCAGACCGGATACGGATACGATGTTGATGATCCGGCCGGATTTTTTGTTCAACATATATTTTACCAATATCCGGGTCACGTAAAAAGCGCCGTTCAGACTTGTATTCACGACATGATGCCATTCATCGTCCGTCATCCAGAACAGCAGATTGTCTTTGCGTATACCGGCATTGTTGACCAAAACTTCGATATAAACGTCTTTGTGTTGTTCTATCCATGCGTTTAAAGCTTCCGAAACTTCATTTTCATTCTCTACATCGAAAGGCATCAATTGCCCTTCTCCTCCGCCGACAATAATTTCGTCCAACGTTTTTTGCGCTTCCTCCACATGGGATTTGTAGTTGATAATCACGTGAAAACCCATAGCGGCCAATTTGAGGGCGACTGCTTTCCCGATTCCCCTTGACCCGCCGGTAACTAATGCATACTTTTTTATCATGGCGCTATTCTATTTTTTGATATTTTTTTCTTTCAAATACAGATTCATTCTTTCAATATCTTTGTATTTTGTTGTATCTTCTATGAATACAGGAAAAAAAGAACGAATGTCGGCATAAATTTCCCGGCCTGTATCCGATAAACAGTCTTGTATTTTCAGGCAGTCCACCGCTTGTACGATGGCCATGAAATGAATACTCATCACCTGAAAAGCGTTCTCAATTACGGTTTTTGTAATCAGAGCGGCGTTGCTCCCCATGCTTACCACGTCTTGGTTGTCGTTGTTGTTTGGAATGCTGTGTACGCACACGGGATTGGAAAGGGTCTGTGATTCGGCTGTGGTAGAGGTTGCCGTGAATTGCGCTGCCTGCAAACCGTAGTTCAGCCCTTTTACGCCCATGTTGACAAAAGGCGGAAGGATGTTGTTTATCCGGTCGTGGAAAAGGTAGTTCATCTGTCGCTCGGCCAACATGGTCAGTTTGGTAATGGCAATTTTCAGTTTATCCATTTCAAAGGAAATGTAATCGCCGTGGAAATTGCCGCCGTGGAAAACATTACCCGCTATCCGGTCGACAATCGGATTGTCGCTCGCCGAATTCAGTTCGTCGTGGAGGACTTTTCCCGCATTTTCGATTTCGTCCCATACAGGGCCTAATATCTGAGGGACGCACCGGAGGGAATAATATTCCTGTACCTTGTCTTTAATATATTCTTCTTCGGTACGTTGCTTGTAAAAAAAATCATCACGTTTTCTGATTCTGCGACTACCCGACAGGAATTGCCTCATTTTTTCCGCCACTTTTTGCTGTCCCGGATGCCGTTTGCTGCGGTTCAATTCCGGGGAAAAATAATCGTCGAATGCAGCAGTGATTTCGTTGATCATGCAAGAAGAGATAATTGCCCAATCCAAAAGTTTCCGGGCGTATATCAGATTGATCATACCGATTCCCGTCATGGCTGAGGTGCCGTTGGCCAAAGCAAGCCCCTCCCTGATATGCATCTGAATGGGCTTTAAGCCCAATTTATCAAATACCGTTTGGGACGGAAGCCGTTCTCCCTTGTATATTACTTCTCCTTCACCGATCAGGCAGAGGGCAATATGCGCCAATTGCACCAAGTCGCCGCTGGCGCCCACGCTACCGTGTTCAAAGATAAGGGGATAAATATCGTTGTTGATAAATTCGACCAAGAGATGAACCGTTTCCGGATGAATACCCGAATAGCCTTGCAGAAAAGTATTCAACCTGGCCAACATAATTGATTTGACATACAATCCGGGCAATAAAGCGCCGGCGCCCGTACAATGGCTTCTGATCAGATTGTATTGCAATTGCGAACGGAATTCATCACTTACCCGGTATTGAGCCATCGGGCCGAATCCGGTATTGATGCCGTAAATCAATTTTTTTTCGGAAAATTTTTGAAGAAAGTCAAAACCGGCTGCCACATTTTCCAAAACAGTTTCGTCCAAAACAATTTCCTCGTTTCTAAAGAGTATGGACTCAACTTGTTCCGCTTGAAGCTCCTTAATAATAATACCCACTTTATTTTGTTTTTCCCGCAAAAGTAATAAAATTTCGCTCAACCATCAAAAAAATAACCATCATACCATTTTTATTTTCCAAAATACGAAAAATAATTGGAAGGCGTTGAAAAATTATTTTACAAAAGGCAAATTAAAAAAAATAAAATAGTACATTTGAACAAAAAATACTAATATGAGTACTTTAATATCCAAAGAATATGAAAAAGATTTTATTCCTGTATTTTGTACTGATATTCATACAAAGTACATTTGCTGCAAATAGCAAAAGTATTACAATGTTCACCATCGAAGATTCGACAATGGCGGACAAGGCATTGTTTGAGACAGGTCGAGCAACCTTCATCTATGTAGATAGGAACGAAAAAGAGTTTGTGCACACAGCTGTTTCGCTTTTACAAAAAGACGTGCAAACGGTGTTCGGCGCTTACCTGCAACGAACCGAAGACCCTCAACAAGCGCAAATAATTGTTTCTTCATTGCAACAACAGCAAGGCAAATGGGAGGCTTTTTCACTTATTACGCAAGAAAAAAAAGGAAAGAACCAATTGATTATTTCCGGTAGCGATGCCCGTGGAAAGGCTTACGGTATCCTCGAACTTTCGCGAATGATTGGCGTTTCGCCCTGGCATTATTTTGCCGATGCTAAGCCGGAACAACGTACTGTGTTTATGTTTCCTGAAACAACTGTGCAACAATCACCCTCCGTGCGCTACCGCGGCATTTTCCTCAACGATGAAGATTGGGGCTTGATGCCTTGGGCGACACAAACACTTGCGCCCAACTCCCCTCTTCTTATGGAGAAAGTTCAAGGGAGAGGAGGCGCTATCGGTCCCGAAGTTTACGAAAAAATATTCGAACTCATGCTCCGCCTGCGTGCCAATATCATCTGGCCGGCCATGCACGAATGTACCGTTCCGTTTTACTTCGTGAAAGGCAATCGGGAAATAGCCGACAAGTATGGCATTGTGGTCGGTACATCACATTGCGAGCCGCTGGCACGCAATTCGGCAAGCGAATGGGACGTTTCCGGTACAGGCGACTACAATTTCATCACCAACCGCCAACATATACTGAACTACTGGACGGAGCGTCTCAAAGAACTGCAACACTCGGAAAACATCTTCACCATCGGGATGCGAGGCAAACACGACGGCATGATGCAGGGCGTGAAAACCCTCGAAGAACACAAAAATGCACTTTCGCAAATTATTCCCGCACAACAGGAATTGCTTAGGCAATACATCCGACCGAACCTCGAAGAAATTCCACAAGCCTTTATCCCTTACAAGGAAGTGCTGGAAGTGTACGACGACGGATTAGAAGTTCCCGATTATGTTAGCTTGGTCTGGTGCGACGACAACTACGGCTATATCCGCCGTTTGTCCAACGAAAACGAACGGCTGCGTGCGGGAAGTTCGGGCGTTTATTATCATGTTTCGTATTGGGGGCGTCCGCACGATTGTCTCTGGCTGGCATCTACCTCGCCTGCCCTGATTTACACTGAAATGAAACGTGCCTACGAACACGGAGCCGACCGGTTGTGGATGCTGAACGTGGGCGACATTAAACCGGCGGAATACCTGACGGAGTTCTTTATGGATTTGGCGTGGAACATTCATTTAATTGAGGATGGAGAATTGAGAATAGAGAATGTTTTTTCTCACTTGTCCCGATGGACGGAGCGTGAGTTTGGGAAGCAAAATTCGGAGACAATCACCTCCGTGATGAAAGAATACTACCGTCTGGCAAATATTCGCAAGCCGGAGTTTATGGGCTGGAGCCGTGTGGAGGAATCCGGTTATCCGCGCGGAGGATTGACGCCTGTGAAGGATTCCGAATATAACCCTGAATTCAATAACGAATTACAGCGAAGAATCAACGATTATCAATCGCTCGAAGAACAAGTGGCGGAAATCAAACAAAATATTCCCGGCAATAAACAAAGCGCCTTTTTTCAGTTAGTGGAATATTCCGTAAGAGGCGCGTCCCTGATGAGTCAAAAATGGTTATACGCGCAATTGGCTCATCATTATACCCCAAACGATATTGCTTCGGCAAAGGAATCAGCCGACAAAAGTCTTCGCGCATACAACGAAATAGAACGGATAACAGAAACATACAACCGCATGGAAAACGGGAAATGGAACCGGATAATGGATTTCCGCCCGCGGGCTTTGCCCGTATTCGATAAACCTGAATTTACCGGATTGGATTCGTTGGCTAATGCCGCTTATAAACCGGTTAAACCGAAAGAAAAGGAAGCAAACAGGCAACAGTTTGTTTTGGCGCAAAATGCGAATCAAGCAATCAATCTACACCAAGCAGGAAAGGCAGTAGAAGGATTGGGGCACAGTTTTTCAGCCGTTGAAATGCAGCAAGGACAAACACTTACGTTTGTTTTCGACATCCCTTCCCCCGGTGAATATTGGATAAAAATTGCCACGCTTCCCAATCACGATGTGGACGGTAAAGGCATGAAAATAGTCTTGTCCGTTGCCGACAAGGACATCCGGGAATTTGATTATCATGCCGAAGGACGTAGCGAAATATGGAAGGAGAATGTATTGCGCGGTCAAGCCGTTTCCTCCTTCGCCTATTATTTCCCCAAAGCCGGGAAAGTAAACATTTCCGTCCGGGCATTAACGCCTTACATTATCCTCGACCAAATTATGATTGGCAAAGGACAGGCGGCTTTTTACGAGTTTCCTGTAAAAGACTTTGCGTATGTGTCGTAAAATGTATATTTTTTATTCCATTTTATAAATTATTTATTGTACCTTTGCGGAATTTCGTTGACACCCTAATTTTAGTAACACCTTATGGAGCAACTCAAACATGAATGTGGGATCGCATTAGTCCGTCTGTTACAACCGGTTGAATATTATGTCCAAAAATATGGAACTTGGCAGTATGGTCTTAACAAATTGTATCTCCTGATGGAAAAACAACACAACCGCGGCCAGGAAGGCGCCGGGATCGGTTGTGTTAGTGCAAATGCCAAACCCGGAACAGAGTATATTTCCCGGGAAAGAGCAATGGGTAGCGCAGGTATTAGCGCCGTTTTTCAAAGCGCCTATAAACAGATAAAGGATACGCCTGCCGGTACACCTTATGAAAACATTCCCTTTTGCGGAGAAGTCTATATGGGACATTTGCGTTACAGTACAACCGGACGTTCGGGACTTGCTTATGTTCATCCTTTTTTACGTCGAAACAATTGGCGTTCCAGAAGTTTAATGTTATGTGGAAACTTTAACCTGACAAATATAGATGAAATTTTTGAACAATTGATCGACCAGGGGCAGCATCCGCGCTTGTATTCGGATACTTTACTGATGCTGGAAATGATGGGATATTATCTTGATCATGAGGTGCAAAACCTTTACGAACTATTCAAATTCAAATATACCAATGGAGAAATGCGGAACAAGAAAATCGCCGAGAATATAGATTTGGCGCATATCTTGAGACGCTCATCCCGTACTTGGGATGGAGGCTATGTTATTTGTGGAGTTACCGGCAATACCGATATGTTTGCCTTGCGTGATCCACAAGGTATTCGTCCCGCTTTTTATTATAGTGATGATGAAATTGCTGTTGTTGCATCAGAAAGACCTGTAATACAGACTGTAATGAATGTAACTGTAGATGAGGTGCAAGAACTTCAGCCGGGGCAGGCTTTCCTTGTGAAACACAATGGAGAAATAGTATTGGAGCAGATTCAGGAAGTCAAAGAAGTCAAGCCTTGTTCTTTTGAGCGGATTTATTTCTCCCGCGGCTCCGATAAGGATATTTATCAGGAACGAAAAATGTTGGGGCGTTTATTATTGGAACCTATTCTGAAAGCAATTGACGAAGACTTGGATAATACCGTTTTTTCCTTTATTCCGAATACGGCAGAAGTGGCTTTTTTCGGAATGATGGAGGGTTTCGAACGTTATTTAGACGAAAAAAAGAAACGCTTAATCAAAAAACATACCCACGAATTGTCGGAAGATGAATTAGACAGAATTTTGAGTATGAAAATCCGCCAAGAGAAAGTAGCTTTGAAAGACATCAAGTTGCGCACCTTTATTGCAGAGGGTGAGAGTCGTAACGATTTGGCCGCTCATGTTTATGATATTACTTACGGGTCCATTATCGAAGGCAAAGACAATTTGGTGGTAATAGATGACAGTATTGTGCGCGGAACAACATTGAAACAGAGTATTATCAATATTTTAGACCGCTTAGGTCCGAAAAAAATAGTAATAGTTTCCTCTTCTCCTCAAATCAGATATCCCGATTGTTATGGAATCGATATGAACCGGATGGACGAATTTGTAGCTTTCAGAGCTTCCATTGCTTTGTTGAAAGAGAGAGGTTTGCAACATATCATCGACGAGACGTATCGAAATAGCAAGGCGCAGGAAAATTTACCCAAAGAACAGATTGTAAATTATGTAAAAGATATTTACCGTCCGTTTACAGCAACAGAAATAGCTGTCAAAATTGCGGAGATATTAAAGCCCGAAGGCACCCATGCCGAAGTTTGCATTGTTTATCAATCCTTAGCAGGTTTACACAAAGCCTGTCCCAACCACAAAGGTGATTGGTATTTTTCGGGAAATTATCCGACCCCCGGCGGAAATAAGACTGTAACGAAATCTTTCATAAAATATTACGAAAGCCAAGAGATGAAGAAATAAATGATATGCGTTAAAAATGAAAATTGAAATTCATAATGAATTATGCAGATTAATGTGGTAAATCACGATAATAATTACATTCAGGATTTTCAAAATTTGTTTAAAGATTTTTACATACCTCTATGTATATTTGCAGAGAAATATCTTGATAATAAAGAGGCTGCTGCTGATATAGTGCAGGATACCTTTCTTAAATTATGGCAAAAAAAAGATGATTTTCAGCATATTAATCAAATAAAATCTTTCTTATACACAAGCATTCGTAACAGTTGTCTAAATGAGTTGGAACATAAACGGGTAATCGAAAATTATTCCGTCGAAATACAAACCTTAAACTTAGATTCTTTTTTTCACGATCATGTAATTGAAGAAGAAACGTACCGAATTATTGTGGAGGCAATTAACAAATTACCGCCGCAAACCGCAAAAATAATGACGCTGGCTTTAAGCGGGAAAAACAACAAGGAAATTGCTGATGCATTGTCCATTTCCGAAGGTACTATACATACGCATAAAAAAATTGCATACAAGCGATTACGAAAATATTTGCGAGGCTATTTTTATTCTTTTCTGATTGTAGCGTTTCTTTTACAAAAATAATTGTTTTTTTTTGCATTTGACTTACCCCATATTTTCTCTTTAACTGTTTTAAATATATAAGCGAAAAAAATGAACTCAAATAATAAAAAAGCAAAAGATATGCAAAATGATATATATGCAATTTCGGTATTGATTGCAAAGTTTATCGCGAAAAATAGCAGCGTTGATGAACTACAGGATTTGGAGTCATGGAAAAAAGAATCACCCGAAAATGAAATATTATTCAATCGGTTGATACAACCTGAGAATTTTGCCCAATTAAATTTATTGGCGCAACATTATGACAAGGATGCTGCTTGGAAAACGGTGAAAAATCATATCCGGCCGAAACCGGCATTCAGATTGAAACCTTGGTATGGTTATGCTGCTGCTGTTTTGCTCCCTTTATTGCTTTTGTTTTTTTTCAAAAGACACTCAGATGCGCCTATAAGTCCGGTATCGGAAAAATTGCAGGTAAACCGGATTACGCCGGGCGGCAACAAAGCTACTTTGATGCTTGATGACGGTTCCCTGATAGATTTGGAAGATAAAGAAGCCTTTCAATTAGAAGAAAAAGAGGGTACAAAAATCAAGAAAGATTCTTTGGGTTTACATTACGAATCAAATACAGGAAATCAAAAAATTGTTTACAACCAGATAAATGTACCGAAAGGAGGCGAATATACGATCGTTTTAAGCGATGGCACCCGCGTTTACCTGAATGCAATGTCTACCTTGCGCTATCCGGTCAATTTCCTTACCGATTTCAGAACCGTCGAATTGACCGGTGAAGCTTACTTTGAAGTGAAAAAATCGGATAAGGCGTTCATTGTGCTGACGAAGGATTCAAAAATAGAAGTTTTGGGAACTTCTTTTAATGTATCAACTTATCCCGAAGATGAAATTGTCCGGACTACACTTGTCGAAGGGCGCGTGAAAATCCATTTGACCGGTGAAAATAAGGAAATTGAGTTAAATCCCTCGGAACAAATCGCTTTTGATCGGAATAACAAGCTGTTTTCGGTTCAAAAAGTGGATGTAGCATCTTATATTGCATGGAAAGAAGGATTATTTTATTTCAAAGACTGGCGATTGAAAGATATTATGGTTTATTTGTCGCGTTGGTACGATTTTGATGTTGAATATGCAAATGAAAGTATACAATTGCTCCGGTTTGGAGGGAAATTTAGCAGATATGAAGAATTTAGTCCGATTCTGAATCTTTTGGAACAAACCGGTAAAATAAAAACAGAAATTAAAGGAAAAACAATAATTTTATGTGAAAAATAAAAACTATCAAAATTATGCAAAAAAAACAGTGTTTAATTAACCATGAGTGGTTAAAAAAGAGATTATTTGTTATGCAACTGATTTTTTCATTGTTGCTGATCGGATGTATTCAGGCATCGGCAAGCGCCTTTGCACAGACTACCGTCAGTTTGAATCTGAGAAATGTTACCTTGCATCAAGTTATCTGGGAAATCGAAAAACAAACGGATTTTGATTTTATCTACAATACGGAGGATGTAGATGCCGTGAAGATTGAAAAATTGGTTTTAAAAGATCAGCCGGTAGAAAAAGTCTTGAATGAAGCTATTGGCAAAAGCGGATTGGGTTATACGTATCACGATGGTGTAGTCGTAATCAAACCCGAATCAAAAGCGACTGCCGTTTCCAATCAAAATCCGGATATCGTTCTAAAAGGGACGGTAATGGATAATTCCGGAGCAACTTTACTGGGAGTGTCCGTTCTATTGAAAGGGGCTACTGATGTGTGGAGTATAACGGATATAGACGGAAATTTTGAAATAAAACTTCCTGCCGGTTCAAGTAATATCCTGATTTTTTCCTATATCGGCATGAAAAAACAAGAAGTGAAAGTAGCCGCTAACAGTAGCCCTCTCCATATTGTTTTACAGGAAGATGAATCTATGTTAAACGAAGTGGTAGTTACCGGATACGGAAATCTAAAGAAAGGTGTTTACGCCGGTTCTGCTTCTGTAATTAAGACGGAAAAACTGAAAGATGTGCCGGTCGTCAGCGTAAATAACCTGTTACAAGGTAATGCGCCCGGTGTTTTCGTATCTTCCGGAACCAATCAGCCCGGATCGCTGACAACAGTCAGGATTCGTGGAGTCGGTTCATTCAACGCGGGTACGAATCCGCTTTATGTGATTGATGGAGTGGCTGTTATTTCTGGCGATATCAGTTCTGTAAGTTCCATCACTTCCAATGCGCCCGGTACGGATGCTTTGAGTACATTGGATGTATCCGATATAGAAAATATTGCCGTGATTAAAGATGCGGCGGCGGCATCGCTTTATGGTTCGAGAGCTGCCAATGGGGTAATCATTATCACTACCAAATCCGGTAAAAAAGGTAAACCTGTCTTCAACCTGAAAGCCAATACCGGTTTTTCCGATTTTGCAACAAAGTACCGTACCGTGATGGGTGGTCAGCAAAGACGTGATTTGATGATTGAAGGTTTACGAAACGAATATACCATCAAAGGCGGCATTGCCAATTATACGGATGCAGATGATTATGTAAACAAGAATATTGACAAATATGCCCCGATTCCCTGGTGCGGATTCATCGATTGGGATGATATTCTATTCCGACGCGGTCATTATCAGAACTATGAAGCGTCTGCTTCCGGCGGAACAGACATGGTAAAGGTTTACAGTTCACTTAGTTATACAGATCAGGAAGGAAATACGATGAATTCCGGTCTGAAACGAATCAACGGAAGGGTAAATTTAGACTGGAATGCCACAAACAAATTGACCATCGGCATTAAATCGCAATTTTCGGATGTCAAACAAGATGTGTTTTCGGAAGGTACGGTTTATACCTCTCCTTACTACTCGTCCCGCAATGCAGTTGTTCCGTCCGATCCTGTTTATTTGGAAGACGGCTCTTATAACCGGAGTTTTATCCGGAACAGCGACCGGAATCCGAAATTAGCGCAGGATTACAATTTCAAAAACGAATCATTGACACGTGTTTTTAATATTATCTACGGTCAATATGCCTTTCTTCCGGAATTGAAATTCAAAACAACTTATAGTTATGATTATACCGTCAGTATAGGCGATACTTGGGATGATCCGAGAACGTCCGATGGTAGAAGTTCCAATGGTTCAAGGTCAAAAAGTATTTTTAACTATAAAAAATGGGTTTGGTCCAATAGTTTAGGCTACAACAAACAAATTGCCGAAAACCATTTTCTGGACGCCATTGCGGCATTTGATATGGAAGAATATTCAAGGGATTATTTGTACGGAAATACCAAATCGTTTGTAGATCCGAATATGGATGCCATTTCCAATGGGGCGGAACCCACTTCCGTCAGCGGTTCTCCTACCGGATGGAGAATGGCTTCTATTATTTCCCGTCTTGATTATAACTATATGGGAAAATATTATTTGGGCGCAAGTTACCGTTACGACGGTTCTTCCCGCTTATCTCCCAAAGACAATAACCGTTGGGGTAGTTTCTGGTCTGCTTCAGGTTCATGGCGCATTACTGAAGAAGCGTTTATGGAAAATACGAGAGATATTCTTTCCGATTTGCGGCTAAGGTTTTCTTACGGAACAAACGGCACACTGCCTTCGGATTCCTATGGATATCTGGCTTTGAGCAGTTTGAATTCTTCCTATATGGGCGTTCCCGGGATTATTACCAACCGCTTGGAAAATCCGACTTTAAAATGGGAGCAAAATTACAATACAAATTTGGGTCTGGATATTGGGTTGTTTAACCGGATAAACATTGCGCTGGAATTGTATAACCGTACTACTAAAGATCTTTTGAACGACCTTCCTATCTCCATGTCAACCGGATTATCTACCTATTTAAAGAATATCGGTTCGGTTAAAAACAGAGGATTTGAATTGGAAATTACTTCATCCAATATTGAGACCAAAGATTTCAGATGGACTACCGGATTGAATTTAGGGCAAAACAAAAATAAAATTCTGAATTGGGATGGTATCATGACAGAATATGTTAGCGGAAATTTCAACCGCAGCATCGGTATGCCGTATTATACTTATTACATGATTGAATTTGCCGGAATTGATCCCGAAGACGGCGAAGCGCAATTCTATCTGAATAAAAAGAATTCGGACGGCTCAATTGACCGTGGTATTACCAAAGATTACCGTGAAGCTGAAAAAGTGACATTTAAAGGGATTGAACCGACATTGAGCGGCGGTCTGACAAATACGTTTTCTTATAAATTTGTTGATTTGAGTTTTACTTTTAATTTTGCCTACGGTGGAAATACCTACGACAATGGCGCCCAAAAGGCGGAACACGGCGGTAGCGATATGCTGGCCAATGTTCCCATCTATTATGAAAATCGTTGGCAAAAGCCGGGTGATCAGACCAATATTGAACGATTTGTTGCAAACAGGAGCACAACTATGGCCAGTATCACCAGCAGCAGACGTTTACATCCGAATGATTACGCTCGCTTGAAAAACCTGTCTTTTGGTTTGACTGCTCCGAAAAGTTGGTCAAAAATTGTTGGGGTAGATCAAATACGTCTTTATACTTCGGGCGCAAATCTGTGGACATGGGCAAAATGGAAAGAATATGATCCCGAATCATACTCACCAAGCGGTTATGTTGAATGGCAACAACCCCCAATGAGAACATGGACTTTTGGTATTGATGTTAAATTTTAAAAAATGAATAGTATGAAAAATTGTAAAATATTGTTTTTATCCTGCTTGCTGTTGTTATTTACGGCTTCTTGTAACGATTGGCTTTATATGGAGCCTTCTACTTCTATTGTAGACAAGGGGGAAAGCATCAAACTGTTGAGTGATGCAAACGCCCGCCTGATGGGTACCTACGATGCCATGCGTCATTATTATTATTACGGGGCGAGGATGACGTATTACGGTGATGCCACCAGCGAAGATATGATGGCGCAATCCAATACCAAACGGGTTGCCAGCTATTATACTTTCAGTTTCAATGAAAGCAATGCACCTGCTACTTTCTGGAGTCAATGCTATATGATTATCAGTTATACCAATCTGATTCTGGAAAGTATCGACAAATTGAAAGATCAGTCCGGAACAGATATGAAGCTGTGGGCAGATTACAAAGGTCAGGCTTTGGCTATCCGAGCAATGGCATATTTCGATTTAACAAGGTTATATGGCTATCCTTATACCAAAGACCAAGGTAAATCTTTAGGCGTAGCGATTGTAGACAAGCCGGTGATTTCTGATTATAAACCGGCAAGAAATACGGTAGCCGATTGCTATGCTTTTATTCTGAAAGATTTGAATGAAGCAGTTGATTTATTACCGGTAGCGAAAAATAACGGACGGTTCAATAAATGGGCGGCTATGTCCTTGTTAAGCAGGGTATACCTGTATCAAGGCGACAATGCCAATGCACTGAAATTTGCAAAAGAGACTATTGCCGGCGCAGAAGAAAATGCCTACAAACTCTGGACCAATGCAGAGTACAAAAGCGCCTGGGCAGGAGAATTCGGTAACGAAGTCTTGTTTGAATTGCAATTTACCACGACTGAAAATCAAGGAAATGACGCTATCGGTTATTTAGTCTCTCCCCGTGGTTATGATGATATCCTGTTGAGTGATGATTGGACCATAAAACTAATGGGTAGCGAAACAGATGATGTTCGTTACCAATCTGTTATTGATAATACCGCTTACAACAGCAAGAGCGGAAGGCGTTATATGTGGAAATATCCGGTTAATTCGGGCGAAAGCAGCACCACCTATTATTTGGGCAATGTGAAAGTGCTCCGTCTTTCCGAAACATACCTGATTGCTGCCGAAGCCGCTGCAAAATCGGGCAACAACGAAGATGCGGTTAAATATTTGGATGCCATTGTAAAACGGGGTAATCCGAATCAAACGCTTGTCGGCGCAACCGTTACTTTAGACCGTGTATTGGAGGAACGCCGTAAAGAATTGGTAGGGGAAGGGCACCGCTTCTTTGATGCCATCCGCAACGGAAAAACAATCACCCGTTCTAACGATTTGGTATTTCCTCATTTACCTACGATTCAACCGGAAGCATGGAGTTTTAACTGGGATTATTACAAAGTGGTTCTCCCGATCCCCATCGCTGAAATCAATGCGAATGAAAATATGAAAGACCAGCAAAATCCGGGCTATAAATTGTAATTGAACTTATTTTTATAGCTGAAACAGAGCGGAAAGGTAGAAAATACCTTCCGCTCTGTCTTTTTTAATAAGACGCAAGCCCCTGATTACCTCTCCCCACAAGGGAAGGGAATTCGGTTCTTCCAATTCCTGCAAAAATTGTTCTCCCGTTCCCTCCCTCCCCAATTTTAGAGAGGGGACGGGGTGAGGAAATTCCTACAATAATCGAATAAACTAATAATATTATAGCAAATATTTAATAAAATATGAAAAATATTGTCTATTTTTGATATAGTTTGAAAAATAAACAC
>JAITNQ010000302.1 GCA_031290435.1 Candidatus Symbiothrix sp.
ATAATTCATAATTCAAAAAGTAAGGTTAATACCGGCAGTCCATGAGAAACTCTTGGGATAAGTAGAATAATCTACTCCCGGCGTTAATCCGGAAACCGAACTGCCGCGGACAGCAGAACTGATTTCCGGGTCGTAACCCGTATATTTCGTCCATACCCATACATTGTTCAGCGTGCAATATATACGCAGGCGTTCAGCAGCAAATTTCGAAGTGAATTGCTTCGGAACCGTATAACCCAAGTTTACATTTTGCAAACGCAGGAAAGAAGCGTCTTCAACCGCCCATGAATGAACCAGCACCGAAGTGTTGCTGAAACTGTAAGGCGACCAATATTCTTTGGAATTTTGGCCGTTTTCATTCATTGCAGCCAGCGTAACCAAATCGGTAACAAGGCTTCCATCGGCAGCCAAGTAGGTATAACGGTTCGATTGCCGCATTTCGTCGAGCATATTCGGATAGCTGCCGTTCCGGTATTGCTGCATGGAGGCTATCTTATTGGCATTATACAAATCGTTTCCCGTCACAAAATTGAACATCACCGACAAATCGAAATTATAGAACGTAGCATCCAAGCCGAAGCCACCGTATATTTTCGGTGTCGCATTTCCGATAATTGTCCGGTCATTTTCATCTATTATACCATCCGGAACCCCATTCGGCCCGCTGATATCTTTCAGTTTCAAGGCGCCGGGACGGATGCCGATTCTTCCTCCGTATAAACCGGTAGACGGTACACCGTCTTTCAATATGTATCGCTTGGCGGTTTCATCGTATCTTTCAAAATCGTTGGTAGTATAATAACCGTCCGTCACCCAACCGTAAATCAGACCCACGGGATGACCTACCATTATCCGGTAATCGTCCTGTCCTTTCAGGTCGGTGCCTGCCCATCCGGAAGAAATATCGTCCATCGTATCCGACATGTCGTTCAACTTGTCCACATTCGAATGGTTGTAGGATATGTTAAAATTGGCCGAAAGCGAATAATTCTTGTGTTCAAGAATATAAGTATTCAACGTAAATTCCACTCCTTTGTTGGTGGTCTGGCCTATATTTTCATACTGGGTCGTGTAACCGGTAGCAGAGGGTATCCTTTGCTGAAGAATCAAATCTTTCGTCGTATTTTTATAGTACTCGACCGAGCCTGAAATCCGCTCTCTCAGGAATCCGAAATCCAAACCCAAATTTTGGGTAATCATTGATTCCCATTGCAATTTGGGATTAGGGATAGTAGAACCGGTCTGATAAAAGTTATTCTGTACATCTCCCAAACCGTAAGTCTTTGTTGTTTTGATAGAATATTCCGGTTGGAAAACGGTTGCTCCGCTTGGAACGCCGTCATTTCCGGACATACCGTAGGTTGCGCGTATTTTCAGGTTAGATAACCAGTTTTTGGCGCCAATCAAAAAAGGCTCATCACTGATTCTCCACGCCAGCGCTCCTGCCGGAAAATAGCCCCACTGGTTCTCCTTGGCAAATCGGGAAGAACCGTCCGCCCTGAAGGTGAACGAAAGACTATATTTATCCATCAGGTAATAGTTGAAGCGTCCGAGATAGGAAAGCATATTTGTTTTCGGAGAAATAGTACTTGATAAATTTCTGGCGCCTTCACCCAAGCCGAGGTTGGCAAATATTTTTTCAGGAGAAAGACTTTCTGAAAAACCGGCTGCATACAACCAAGTATTGTCCGATCCGGACGATTTGGTTTCAGTACCGGCCAAGACGTCAAAACGATTGTTGTCGTTGATTTTGAGGTTATAGTTCAGATTGGCTGTTTGCCTCCATGAATTTCTGTTTTCTTTTGTCCACTCGACCAAGGGACGTCCATCCACATACGAAGCTGTGGTTGTAGTTCCCGCCCAATAGTTCTTTGTTTCGTTGAAGCCGTATTCGTACCCGCCTTCTGCTATCAATTTCAGGTTTTTTACGATATCCCATTCGATGCGCGTATCGAAATGGAAAACACGTTGATTCCGGTGCTTCCAGTAATCCGCATATTCTTGCGCCAGCGTCCGGTTACTGTTCAACCATTCTTGGTATTCATCATCGGTCATCTGTGTGATATCTACCACTTTAAAGGCATCCAAACCTTTAACGGCATCTTTGGTAAATGCCGAGGAAGTTCTTACTTTATAAGTTCCGCCCGCCGTACCGTTCCCATGTGCGCCAATATCCGATAAACGTCCGCCGAAAATAAAGCGGAGCTTTTTTGCAACTTGGTGGTCTATCTTAAAGGACCCTGTAACCCGTTGATAATAATCACCCGGCACCAAACCGCTGTCTTTATTGTAAGCGCTGTTTACGATAAATTTTGTTTTATCGGAGCCGCCCGTTACGCTCAAAGCATATTGCTGGGAAACGAGGTTTGCTCCAAACATGTCTTGCTGCCAATCGGTGCCTTTTTGATACTTGTACAGGTCAAGGTCACCATAAGCGCCGAAATGCCTTTCAAAACCGGCGACACTTTCCGACCCGCTCAAAGCCGCATATTCGTAATTCAGCAATACGTATTCGTAGGGATTCAGTACAGGGATTTTTTTCGAAAGTGTTTTTGATTGCATAAAACTGTTTAAAGCAATCCGTGTTTTGCCGCCTTCCGCTTTTCTGGTCGTAAGCAAAATAACGCCGTTAGCGCCCTGAGACCCATAGATAGCCGTCGCAACAGCATCTTTTAATACATCAATCGATTCGATGTTGTCGAGCGAAATTTCACTTAAACTTCTGACGGGAAATCCGTCTACAATGTAAAGAGGTGTATTGTCTCCTGTGATCGAACCGCCTCCACGAACGCGTATCATCACTTCTGCATCAGGAGAACCGTCTGAGGTTAACACCCTGACGCCGGCCATACGTCCGGTCATCGCTTGCGCTGCGTTTGTGATGGGAATCTTGGCTATGGCTTCACTTTTCATTGAAGCTACCGAAGCATTCACATCTCGCCTGAGAGCGGTTCCATAACCGATTACAACCACCTCTTCCAAAGTAGAATAGTTTTCTTCCAATTTGATTTCAAAATCTGTTCGATCAATAGGCAATTCTTGGGTATTATAGCCAAGATAGCTAATAACCAATGTCTTACTGTTTTCGGGAATATTTAGTGTGAATTTACCGTCGAGATTGGTTGAAGTACCTACCGAGGTATTTTCTTTCACCCGTATACCGGCGCCTATAACCGTTTCGCCTGTCTTTGCATCCGAAACGACTCCTGAAACAGTTTTTTGCTGGGCATACATAATTGCCGAACAAAAAAAGAACAATAGAAGAAATGCCATAAAGCAATGCACTCTTTTCATAATTTTTCTCATAAATAATTGATTTAATAGTCTTTTTTTTATTGATTACGTATTTATATTCTTATTTTCGATACAATGTTAGTGCATATTTTCCAATCGGATGGGAGATAAATCGCTTTTCAATGGGGGACAAACTGATTAAAAGTTGAAAAACACCTTTATTTTAAATGCATTTTGCAAATTTACGACATAAAATTTGCATATCACAAGCAAAATACTTAATTTTACTGTATCAAACAAAATACATGAACTACAAATGCCTCTTAGCGCTGATTGTCTGCCAGTTTTGGATTCTCCCCAGCCGGTCGCAACCGCTTTCCTGTCATTTTGAGCATTATTCCATCGAAAACGGATTGCCCCAATATACAATTATGGACATCATGCAGGACAGGAAAGGCTTTATGTGGTTTGCTACTTGGAACGGCATTTCCAAATTCAACGGCCGTTCTTTCAAAAACTACAGGGTGCAATCGAGCGACAACTATTACATGAACAGCAACCGCATCGAAAGTATGCAGGAAGATAAATACGGTAATATCTGGATGCGCTCATACGATGGCGCCACCCATTGTTTCGACCCGCATAAGGAAACATTCAAGAATTTGCAAGTCATTCCCGGATACAAAGATTATCCGGCGCTTTTGTCGAAAATAGAAGTGAAAGAATCGGGAAAAGTCTGGCTGCTCATCGAAAAAAACGGCTGTGTCTGCATCACGGATTCTTTATTTTCGGTACATACTTACAATGTGAACGATGGCCGACTGAAAGGAAATACCGTCTTTACCGTTTTCGAAGACAACAATTACAATTCATGGATACTGACAAATAACGGCTTATTTCTCGCTAAAAACGAACAATACGAAACTACGCCTTTCTTTTTTGACAACAACCCCAATCGCGATAATCAATCTTTTCGCTCTGCCATCGAATTGAACGACGAAATCTGGTTCGGAGCGAACCGGGGAAGAATATGGAAATACAAAAAAACGACCGGCCAGTTCGACTTGCTCGAAACAAATATAGATTCCTATATCACGGGATTCACTGCCCTGTCTGCAAACGAATTGGCCATTGCCACCTCAAACGATGGGCTATTGGTCTACCGTCACGACACAAACGCGTTTGAACGCTACAATTCTTCGCATACCAAAGAACTGAAAAATGACAATATTGAGTTGATTGCCTACGACAGTTTGCATCAGTTGTGGTTTGTAACAAAGGACTTGGGAATATACAAATATGATGCAAACACAAAAAAAATAAAATATTTCCTCGTAAAAACGGAAGACGCCACAATGGCATCCTCTCCTTCCCTACCCTTGGTCATCGAAGATATTTTTCAGCAAATATGGGTACATCCGAAAGGCGGTGGATGGTCGTTCTACAACAAAGATACCGATAACTTAGACCCTTTTTACAACGATTCGTCTTCGCCCGACTGGCGATTTTCCAATATCCTGCATACCGCTTTCACCGACAAACAGGGTATTCTCTGGTTCAGTACACGCTCCAATGGTTTGGAAAAGGTGACTTTTGGGAATAACAATTTTAGTGCGATTGAGATAAATCCGGACATCAAATCGTCTACCGCCAACGATGTCCGCGCTATACTACAGGATGCTGATAACAATATCTGGGTTGCCACCAAAAACTGCGGACTTTCCCTCTATGACGAATATTTCAACCGCTTGGGAGACTTTTCCAACGACGGCTCCGTCCGTAAAAACCAACTGCTTTCGAGTTCCGTTTACAGCATGATGCAGGATGATGCGGGAAACATCTGGCTGGGTACCCGGAACGATGGGCTTCTGAAAATCCGCAAAACCGCTAATCGCCTACAATACAGTGTTGAACATTACAGGAAAACGGCCGATCCATACAGCCTCAGCGAAAACGCTATATACAGCATTTTTCAGGACTCGAAAAAAAATATCTGGGTAGGCGCTTACGGTGGCGGCATCAATTTGGTCAAAACCAATCCGGATGGAAAAATTTCTTTTATCAATTACCGCAACCATTTGAAAGGCTATCCCATCGAAACCTGCCACCGCGTAAGGTATATTTCGGAAAATAAGGCCGGGAATATCTGTGTCGGTACAACTGCCGGACTCATCCTGTTTTCATCCGCCTTTTCCACCCCGGAAGAAATCGCATACAAGTATTATTCCCGCATCCCCCGCAATGAGGAAAGTCTGACAAACAATGATATACACGGCATTTGCAATACACGGGACGGAGAAATGTTTATCGCTACCTTCGGAGGCGGACTCAACAAAGTGACGGAAGTTGACGCCAAAGGTTTTCCGCTTAAATTCAAATCTTTTACGATGCAGAACGGACTGACTTCGGATGTTTGCCTTGCCGTCCTTGAAGACGGGAACGGGAAACTATGGATAAGTGTAGAAAATACACTTATTAAATTCGACCCTAAGGAAGAAAAATTCGAAACTTTCGCCGAGATACGACGCGTCATAAGCAAATACAATTTTTCGGAAGCATCCGCTATCCGTTTGAAAAACGATGATATGGTATTTGGTTTTTCGGACGGCATCCTGACTTTTTCTCCGGGAAAAGTCAAGAGCAGCGAATTCAAACCGTATATCTCCCTGTCTGATTTCAGGTTATTCAACCAAAGCGTATCCATAGCCGGCCAAAATTCGCCTTTGGCAAAAGACATCGACGACATCGACCGCTTGGTGTTGAAACACAATCAGAATTTTTTCAGCATAGCATATAACGCTTTGGATTTCATTTTGCCGGATAATATTCTGTATGCATATAAATTAGAGGGTTTTGACAACGACTGGATTTATCCGCAGAAACAGCAAATAGCCAATTATACCAATATCCCCAAGGGGAAATATATTTTCCGGATCAAATCGACCAATTATGAAGGCATCTGGGTCGACAATGAGCGGCAATTGTCTGTTCAGATTCTGCCTTCTTTCTGGGAAACGGTCTGGGCTTATATCTTGTATTTTCTGTTACTGCTCTTATTGGTTTTTTTGATTGTGTATCTTTCCGTTACTTTTTACCGCCTGAACAGCAAGATGAAGATGGAAAAGCAGGTATCGGAAATCAAATTGCGTTTCTTTACCGATATTTCACACGAAATACGTACGCCCTTGACCATGATTACGGCGCCTGTCGATTACCTGATTACGGAAAAGGAAACGCCGGAAAATATAAGAAAACAATTGAAATTGGTTTCCCAAAATACGAATCGTCTGCTGCATTTGGTCAATCAGATATTGGATTTCAGAAAGGTACAGCAATTCAAACTGGCAGTCAAAGAAACCGATTTGGGTTCGGCAGTGGCAGATTTATGCCATGGTTTTGAAGAAGTCGCCCAAAAACGGAAAATCAACTTCCGGTTTATCAATCAAGCTGAAAACGAAAAGGTATGGGTCGACTCCGATTGCTTGGAAAAAATCGTCATTAACCTGCTTTCCAATGCATTTAAATACACACAGGACAGGAAAAGCATCAGGGTCGTGATAAGAAAATTTGAAAATTCCCTGCAAATCGAAGTGGCCGATGAAGGGAAAGGAATACCCAAGGAAAAACAAAAAAACCTGTTCACCCGCTTTGCTTCGTTCAACGATGACAAGAGCAAACCCAGCACAGGTATCGGTCTTTTCATTGTGAAAGATTTAGTGGAAAAACACGGTGGAAAAATTGACGTCAATAGCGATAGTTACACCGGAAGCATCTTCACCGTGAGCTTCTTGTGCGGAACCAATCATTTTGGCAAAGAAGTTGAAATCATTGCCGCAGAAACTGTTCTACAGACGAATGAATCAATTGCCGATAGTGCAAAGTCGGCGCTTGAAGCCGAGCCGGAAAAACAAGATAAAAAACACAGCCTTTTGGTAGTGGAAGATGACACGGATTTAAGAAAATTCATCAAAACGCTACTCGAAAACGAATATACGGTGATAGAAGCCGTTGACGGTGAGGATGGCTGGGAAAAAGCAAAAAATACGCATCCCGAATTCATCGTCAGCGACATCATGATGCCCCGCATGGATGGTATTCAGTTGCTGCAAAAGATAAAAGAGGACATTCGCACCAGCCATATCCCGGTTGTATTGCTGACGTCGAAAACCACCATTGAGAGCCAGTTGGAAGGACTTGCCCACGGAGCCGACGATTATATTACCAAACCTTTCAATGTACCGTATTTCCGGGCGAGAATCCAGAATCTGTTTGAGCAGCGGAAACGCCTACAGGAAATTTACCGGAACCAACTGACCGAGTTGCGCGAACCGGAACCGGAAGAATCGAAGCCGTTCATCATTAGTTTGCAGGACGAGAACCTATTGAAAAAAGCCGTCCGTATTATTGAAGAGAACATAGACAACAGTGACTTTTCCGTTGAAGAATTATGCCTCGCCGTGGGAATGAGTCGTTCGGTCTTCTTCAATAAAGTAAAAAGCCTGACCGGCCTTGCGCCCATTGAATTTATCCGTGACCTGAAAATGAAACGGGCAGCCCAATTACTGGCCACCAATGATTATTTGGTAAAAGAAGTTTCGTTCATGGTCGGCATATCCGATACCAAATATTTCGGCAAATGCTTCAAAGCCAAATATGGTGTAACGCCGCAAGAATACAAGAACAAATAAAATCATGGAGGACACTGTCACCCCAGACTCAATCCGGGGCCACAATGACAGCAAGAACGTTTTAGTTTTTAGTTTTTAGTTCTTTCAACTGCTCGGCGCTTAGTCCGGTTAATTCGGCAATCTCTTCTAAAGACATTCTTTTTTGAAAACATTTCCGGGCGATTTCAACACTTTTCTCCTCTTTTGCATAATCAACCGCATCGCGAACGTCTTGATACTCTAAAATACTTTTGTTATATGTTTCCATATCTGTTGCTGTTAATTTTTTGATTTCCGCTGCTTTAAATAATTTTTCAAATAGCTTTCCTTGTACTTCCGTCGGTCGTGAGTTCAATCGGGATAGATTCTTTAAACAAAACAACCAACGGTCAACATTTGTTTCTAACGCTTCAACCGGTTTCTTAAACTTCGGCAATTCGACAAATATAAAATTCAATTTCTTCGAATACCTTGTTTT
>JAITNQ010000045.1 GCA_031290435.1 Candidatus Symbiothrix sp.
TCGCAGTCGGTAATGAGAGGGCACCTTTTTTATTAAATGTTTCGTGGGCAAAGGTAGCGATGTTGATTTAGTCTTGCAATACCATGATTATGGTATATTTCACTTTATTGGCTGTTGCCTGCCGAAACTACAAGCATATCTCGTCGGTATCTACACCCACGAAAATATAAAACAAACCAAAATAAAATTCATTTACTTTTAATGTAATACGGGAAATTATCATCTTGTTTTTTCCACGAATTTTCAAATTCTTCATTTCCTATTTTGATTGTACGTGGCGAAATAACGAGCGTAGTTAATATTCCCAGATGGGATGTTTCCATACTTTTCTTGTATTCAACACAATAGGCATCCTGAAAAACGATTGTAAGTAAAGCGCTTTCATTTATTTTTTCCTTATTGAGAAGAAATCTGATTTCTCCGTTCCTCAACAAATAAGATTGTACCATCCATTCATTGATATGATAATCAGGCGCTTCGCTGATAGTAATGGACATTACACCTCCATAAGGTAAACTTCCGGGTATGTTTTTTGTTTCATCCACATCTTGCTTGAAATTCATATTGAAATCTTCCACAATGTATTCTTTTTCCATAAAAAAGAATTTGATGATTGTGCCCGGTCCTCTTTGCGGGTGAAATAAGGGTCTCTTTTCCGGATCAATTTTCTTCAGTTTTTCTTGATTGGAAGGAAACCGTTTTTCCACGGGAGGAATAAGTGTTTCTACTTTAGGCGAATTCGTACTGCCTTCTTGGGGAGAACTTCCGTCTTTCAAGGGTTCGGATACCTCCGGTTCAATCTGTTTAATCGGCTCAATCGGTTCCGGCAGAACATTCCTTCTCGAAAAAAGCCTTCCGCTAATTATTTTCTCAAAAAAATTCATTCTATTTTCTCATTTTATTTTCAAAACAAGCATCTCCTATACGCATCTTTTGGGCAAGCAGTGTTAGTCGTGTTTCCGCACAAAACTGAGTATCAGCTCCATAATGTAAATTAAAATCCACGCACCGGGCCTCGTCAAAATACAACTGTTCGATTGTTTCTCCGGCTGTATCTATAAAAGTAACTTCTCCGTTGTAATATTTAGCGTGGTCAAATATCCATGCCATCAATTCATCGGTTGGCAAATCGGATAAAGAAAGATAAATATTCCCTGCCCGCACCGACGAACGAACTTCTCCTATTTTACTGATTTGCTGCGAAAAGGCATATTTGCAAGCAATTACTTTATAACGTTCCCTCGATAGTCCCATGGGGTTATCTCTTTGGGGAATTCCAATTTTTAAAAAAGCGCTGTATTGTACCGGAAACATAATCTTATCGTTTTTTTGCTGTTAAAGTTAGTCTTCTTTTTGAAAATTTTCATTGTTATTTTATTTCCCAAACTAATTCTTTATTCTCATCCATGCCGGCCTCCAATTTTTGACCTTTGGCAACTTTTCCACCGATAATGAACCGTGAAATCGGCCGTCGCAGATAATTGCGGATTACACCCGCTACCTGACGGGCGCCGTATTTCGGTGTAAATCCTTTATTGGCCAACATGCGGCGGGTTTCTTCTTCGATAAACAATTCGATGCCTTGTTTTTCCAAGGCCACTTTCAATCCCTGCAGTTGGATGTCGAATATCCGCAACAACATATCCTCGCTGATCGGACGGAAAGGTACGATTTCCGACAAACGCGCCAAAAATTCCGGACGGAAATGACGTCCCATTACTTCCATCATCTGTGCGGTAGTCGGCAAAGAGCCGGCAGCTAATTGCTCCACCAACCATTCACTGCCTACATTGGATGTGAAAATGACCAAAGCATTCGAGAAATCCCCTTCTTTTCCCAAACGGTCGTGCAGTTTTCCTTCATCCATAATTTGCAGGAAAATATCGTAAACCGACTGATGGGCTTTTTCTATTTCATCGAAAAGGACAACTGCATAAGGTTGTTGGCGGATTTTATTTACCAACAAACCGCCTTCTTCGTAACCTACATATCCCGGAGGCGCTCCGTACAACAAGGCGGCGGAATGTTCTTCCTTAAACTCCGACATATCGAACCGGATCATCGCTTTTTCGTCGTTAAACATCGCTTCGGCCATCGCTTTGGCCAATTCGGTTTTTCCGGTACCGGTCGGACCGAGGAAAAAGAACGAACCAATGGGTTGGCCTTGTTTGTTCAAACCGCTTCGCGATTCCAGAATGGCATCGACCAAAACTTTTAAGGCATGATCCTGACCGATAACCCGCCGTTTCAGAATTTCTTCCATGTTCAACAAACGTTCTTTCTCCTGCGACTGTATTTTGCCGATAGGAATGCCTGTTTTATTGGATATGACAGCTGCAATTTCATGTGCCGTAACAAATTGTATTTTTTCTTTCGAAAATTCACGAAGCGTATCCAATGATTGGTGTATATAATTTAAAAGGTCGTCGTAATTGTCTATTTCCGAAGCATCCGTTTCCTGTGTTATCAGACCCAACAGCACCGGACTAAGTTTGTTCTGTATGGAAAAATACACATATTTCAAATCTTTAAACAATTCTTCCTTGCTTTTTTCCTTATTGTCTTCAATCACATCCAATTGTTTCGTAAATTCCAAGATGTCTTTGGCTGCCGTTTCGTTAATCATTTTGGTAGCCGACATGGTTCTGTCCAACAAGTCAATGGCCGAATCGGGCAGGCGACGGTCTTTGGTATAACGCTTTGCCAAACGGACACATTCGCCGATAGCGTCGTTCGATACTTTCAATTTGTGATAGTTGGAATACTTATCAACTACCGATTGTACCATATTAATTGCGGAATTTATATCCGGTTCTTCCATTTGCAATACTTCAAACCGGCGGTTGAAAGCGTGATCCGGCTCTATCAATTTGCGGTATTCATCAATCGTTGTCGCTCCGATGATTGTCAGGTCGCCGCGCGACATTTCCGGTTTCAGGATGTTGGCAGCTCCGGCATTCCCTTGTTTGGCATCAAGTAATATATGGATTTCGTCGATAAACAGAATGGCTCTGTCTAATGTGCGGATTTCCTTGATCAGGTTTTTCAACCGGTCTTCGATTTCTCCTTTGTATGTGGCGCCTGCAATCAGGTTTCCCGTATCTAATTCATAAACGATGCAACCATCCAGATAAGATGGTACGTTTTTATCCACAATTCTGCGGGCAAGACCATCGACCAAGGCCGTTTTCCCAACACCGGCGTCACCAATGACCATCACATTGGGTTTGCTGTGACGTCCTAAGATTTCCATCATCATCCGGATTTCTTTTTCTCTGTCCACCACATCGCTTATTTTTAAATCAATGGCTAAAGCCGTTTTGTCGATGCAATACTTGTGTAAAGCAGTCATACCTTTGGCTTCGGGCGATTCGTGCAGTTCGGGAATGATGCTGCTCATCATCTCTTCGCCTTTGAAATAAAGGTCGAAAATTTCGTTTTCCCTAATCGGAAATGACTTTAGCTGGTCTCTTGTAAATCCTATTTCCGGTTTTGCCAAAGCCGCCAAAACGCAAATCGGATTGATTTCTAACAGTCCCAATTTCAATCGTACATTATCCGCTTCCTCAAAGACAGTGGGTATTCTTTCATCACCTGTAATCTCTGCCGGAGACCCTTTTTTAGGGCAATCCTCAATTCTCACTTCCGCCCATTCTTCAAAATAGGAGATTTCTTTTCCCAAAAACAAAATAAAACTTTGAAGTCCGACTTCTTTATGCAACAATCCTTTCAACAAGTGTGCCGGCGTAAAAAATTCGTTTCCGTATTCCCTTGCCAACGACTGTGCAATACGAACAGCAGTTTTTACAGATTCATTCAGATTTAAAAAATCCATACAATTTTTTTTACATATTAAAATTAAACAAAAATACGTTATATTTTTTATTTCAACAGCAAAAATGTCGTTTTTTTTTGAAAAAAATTTGTATATTGAAAAAATATGCGTAAATTTCGGCATTAAACCTCGTATTATTTCAGGTATTTTGGGTTTAATTTTTTGTGTGATCTTATTAACATATTAAAAAAAATGGCTATAACTTACGCTACATTGAGCACTGCTTTCGCCGATATTAAGGGGAAATCTGTTGCAGAGGTTGGAAGAATGATAGGTGGAAAAGTAAAAATCAATATTGATGCAGGTATTTTTACAAATGCGTGTGCAATACGTTTTTCTTATGCCATAAATAAAGCCGAAATTTCGATTACCGCCAAAGATGGAAAAGTCAGTTCGGGGGCAGATGGGAAAAAATATTTGTACAGGATAGGAGATGTCGAAAAGTTTGTGAAAAACAAAATGCTTTACACCAAAGTGCTTTCCGGAGACAATTCTTCTGATTTTGAGGGAGAACATGGGGTCATTGTATTTAAAGATTGTGGTTGGAATGATGCAAGCGGACATATTGATTTATATGACGGTACAAAAGTAGAAGGTCATGATTATTCTTTAGTTTGCGGTAAAGTAATACTTTATGTACTTCCATGAAAATTTATTTTTATTATAATTATGGCTAAATCCGTATATCTGAATGTTCTTTTTTTCTGTTTTTTCCCAAACATGGTTTATGGAGGAACGTAATAATATGTGTGGGTATGTTGATTTATTAGGCGTGTATTTTTTTGAGTATTTCACCCCTTAAACATAAAAAAACTATATTTTTCGGCAAAAATTTTGCATATTAAAAAATATATTCGTAAATTTCGGCGCTGAACCTAAATATTGTTTCATTAATTAATAACTAAAAATTAAGTTTATGGCATTTAAAGCAAATTTAAAATTTGAAGGGAAGGACTACGATGTCCTTCAATGTGATTACTCCTTTCGTCGGGATGTGGATTTAAAGGGACGTCCCTCGTCGAATGTTTATGGCGGGACAATCAGTCTGGAAGTAGAGTCAACAGAAGACACTACGATTGTAGCGCAAATGGTCAATCAATTTAAGCCGAATTCGGGCACGGTAACCTTTAACAAAGGCGACGAAGAGGCAAAAATGAAAGAACTCTCATGGGAAAACGGCTATGTAGTACGCTACACGGAAGCCTTGGATGTTTCGGGTCGTGAACCGATGAAAATCGGATTTGTGATATCGGCAGAGATAATCAAGATGGAAGGTGTAGAAATCGCACAGAAATGGCCGAAGTAAAAAGTAGAATTATTAAACCGTTAAAAAATTATTATTATGTCATTTAGAGCAAATTTAAATTTTGAAGGAAAAGATTACGATGTAATCAAATGTTATTACACGATAGAACGTGAAGTAGATTCCAAAGGACGTCCCTCGTCGAATTTGTATGGGGGCAAAATACATCTCTCGGTGGAATCAACTACGGATGTATCTTTGATAGACAAGATGGCGACCCAGTTCAAGCCCAATACCGGCAGCATTACGTTTAAGAAAAACGACGAAGATGCGAAGATGAAGGAATTGAAATGGGAAAACGGCTACATCGTAGAATTCAAGGAAGGAATTCAGATAGTAGGAGAAGTCCCTATGTTGACTGAATTTGTCATATCCGCCCAGAAATT
>JAITNQ010000102.1 GCA_031290435.1 Candidatus Symbiothrix sp.
AATAAATGTTTTATTGTTTAGAATCAATCCAAATTATGTACTGATTTAAAGCGTGTTATAATTTTGATTAAATTTGAACGCTACGCCGAGCAGAGAAAAATTCCAAACTTATACGGCAAATTAAAAATTATTTCATAACTTTGCCGGGCAAAACTAAATATTCGAATGGCATGGCAAAGAAAAAGGCAATATTAGTAATCCTCGATGGTTGGGGATTCGGCGATAAAACAAAAAGAGACGTAATTTCAAATACTGAAACTCCCTACTGGGACTATCTGCTCAATAATTACCCCTACTCTCGCTTGGAAGCATCCGGCGAAAATGTGGGTTTGCCCGACGGACAAATGGGTAATTCTGAGGTGGGTCACCTGAATATAGGGGCAGGACGCGTGGTATATCAGGATTTGGTGAAAATTAATATCGCAGCGCGCGATAATTCTATTCTTGAAAATCCTGAAATAAAAAACGCATATACTTACGCCAAGGAGAACAACAAAAAAATCCATATCATGGGTTTGGTTTCTAATGGAGGCGTACACAGTTCTTTAGAGCACTTATTCAAACTGACGGACATCAGCAAAATCTATGGTATCGACAAAACTTTCATCCATTGTTTTATGGATGGACGGGATACCGATCCCAAAAGCGGCGCCGGTTTTATCGGCGAATTGCAGAAACATCTGCAACAATCGACCGGTAAAATTGCTTCTGTTGTCGGCAGGTATTACGCAATGGATCGTGACAAACGCTGGGAGAGGGTTAAGATAGCTTATGATTTATTAGTAAACGGAATAGGCCGTGAAACCGAAAATCCGGTTGAAGCAGTGGCGCAATCTTATTCGGAAGGTGTTACCGATGAATTTATCAAACCGATTGTCTGCACCGAAAACGGTAAACCGATGGCTGTGGTAGAAGAAGGCGATGTAGTGCTATTCTTCAATTTCCGGAACGACCGCGCCAAAGAAATCACCATTGTCCTCAGCCAACAAGACATGCCGGAACAGGGAATGCATCTTATTCCACATCTCCGGTATTACACCATGACGCCTTATGACCCGACTTTCAAAGGACTTCATGTTCTATTCGATAAAGACAATGTAGAAAACACATTAGGCGAATATCTTTCAAGTTTAGGTTTAACGCAATTACACATGGCGGAAACGGAAAAATACGCCCATGTAACCTTCTTTTTCAATGGAGGCCGTGAAGCGCCTTACAAAGGAGAAGAACGCATTTTAGTCCCTTCGCCCAAAGTGGCGACCTACGATTTAAAACCCGAAATGTCGGCCTACGAGGTGAAAGATAAATTGGTGGAAGCCATCCGTTCCCAAAAATTCGATTTCATTGTGGTCAATTACGCCAATGGCGATATGGTCGGACATACCGGTATTTATGAGGCGATCGAAAAAGCCGTTACCGCAGTGGACGCTTGCCTGAAAGACACGATTGAAGCCGCTAAATCGAATGGATATGAGGCGATAATTATCGCCGACCATGGAAATGCCGATTATGCACAAAACGATGACGGTTCGCCCAACACGGCGCACTCCTTGAATCCGGTTCCTTTCATTTACGTGTCTGAAAATAAAGACGCAAAAACAGAAAACGGAAAATTGGCGGATGTTTCCCCAAGTATTTTACATATTTTGGAATTGAAACAACCCCAAGAAATGACCGGGCATAATTTGATTAAATAAAAAGAGTCTTCTGAAAATTCATTTTTAGAAGGTTTTATAATTGAGTTTTTTATTTTTAATTTTTAATTACTAATTTTAATTTTTACAAACATGAATGCTAAAAAAGCAGTTTTAATTTTATTTATTCTTGCATTGGGCGTAATTTCAGCTAATGCGCAATTGAGTTTAGGTGTAAAAGCAGGATTCAACACTTCTAATTTTTCAGGTCTTGAAACTTCAGGATATGTTAATTACGAAAATCCTTATAAGCCTGGATTTAATGTGGGACTTGCCGCTCAATACATGTTTACCCCACAAGTGGGTATTGAAAGTGGGTTGTATTATTCCCTCTTGGGTGCAAAACAGCAATACAAAGAGTCTTTGGGAAATATTGTTTCCGTGTCTTTGACAGAGACGAATTCTCCTTCTTATCTACAACTTCCTGTTTCGGTCTTGTATAAATTTGCAGTAGGGAGAGACTTATACCTCTATCCTTCAGCAGGTATTTATGTTGGTTATGGTATTGCAGGGAAAACCAAAATAGAAACAGATGTAAGTAGTCTGTTAGTAGATGGTTCTGTAGATGGTGAAAGTAATTTCTTTGGAGAAGACGAAGATGGAGAAGAATATACAAATCGTTTAGATGCAGGACTTACGTTCGGTTTAAATCTTCAGTATTCAAAATTTGTTATCGGTCTTGGATATGATTTAGGACTGACAAAAATTAACAAAGAAAGTTACAGCGATTCAAAAGACATCAAAAACGTAAATATAAAAGTTTCCTTAGGTTACTTCTTCTAATCGAAAACTGATAAATCATGTATGCAGGTAGTAAGTGCATTTACCTGTATACATGATTTAAAAATTATCGGTATGGCTACAAAACGTCTGAAAATCAGCACATCTTTCTCCCTCTTCAGGGGGCTGGGAGGTACATTAACACATTAATATTTATGAAAAATTTAATTATGATTTTATCTGTTTTAACATGTATTTCCTGTACAAATACCCAAACAGGAAAACAGGAAACCGAGCCGGTTGCTTTCGATTACAATGTCGAAAAATTCGCCGATTTGGGCATTCTTCGCTATCAGGTAACCGATTGGGATAGCTTGTCGCTGAATCAGAAAAAGTTGATATATTGCCTGAATGAAGCAGCCATCTACGGTCGTGATATATTGTTCGACCAAAACAATCGCTACAACTTAGCCATTCGCCGTACACTCGAAGCCATATATGCTAATTATCAAGGAGATAAAACAACGAAAGATTACGAAGAATTTGTCGTTTATCTGAAAAGGGTCTGGTTTTCCAACGGTATTCACCACCACTACGGGGAAGAAAAGTTTTTACCGGGATTTTCCGGCGCGTTTTTTTCTAATGCGGTCAAATCCATTGATTCCTCCCTTGTTCCGACGAAAGAAGGACAATCGGTCGATGATTTCTTAGCTGAAATTACACCGGTTATTTTTGATGCCGATATTTTTTCTAAAAAGGTCAATCAAGATAGCAATGTGGATGTAATCGTTCATTCGGCCAACAATTATTACGGAGACAACCTTACGCAGCATGAAGTAGAAAAATTTTATGCGGACATGAAAAATCCAAACGATTCCACACCCGTTCCTTTTGGGCTGAACAGCCGATTGGAGAAAAAAGACGGACAATTGGTCGAAAATATTTATAAAATCGGCGGTTTGTATGCGCCTGCAATCGAACACATTGTTTATTGGTTGGAAGAAGCGGCCCAATATGCGGAAAACAATCAACAGAAATTGGTTATCGACTTGCTGGTAGATTATTACAAGACCGGTTCCCTGAAAAAATACGATGAATATGCTATCGAATGGGTGAAAGATACCGAGTCGGTAGTCGATTTTGTGAACGGATTCACCGAGTCATATGGCGACGCCCTTGGCATCAAAGCGAGTTGGGAAGCTATGGTTAATTTCAAAGATTTAAAGGCAACGGCGCTCACCAAAGTTATCAGTGAAAATGCACAATGGTTTGAAGACCATTCGCCGGTAGCTCCGCAATTCAAGAAAAAATCCGTAAAAGGTATTACAGCAAAGACAATTACAGCAACTATACTGGGTGGGGATTGTTATCCGGCTACCCCTATCGGTATTAATTTACCCAACTCCAATTGGATACGTAAAGATTTCGGTTCCAAGTCGGTTACCGTTACAAATATCACGGAAGCCTACGACAAAGCGGCTGCCGGTAGCGGTTTTAATGACGAATTTGTTTGTTGCGAACATGAAAAAGCGTTAATAGAGCAATACAGTACACAAACCGATAACCTGCATACCGACCTGCACGAATGTCTGGGTCACGCTTCCGGGCAATTGCTGCCGGGTGTCGATCCCGATGCACTGAAAGTTTACGGGTCGACTATCGAAGAAGCACGTGCGGATTTATTCGGACTGTATTACATTTCCGATCCTAAAATGCTGGAATTGGGACTATTGGATAATCCGGAAGCCTACAAAGCCGAATATTATAAATACATGATGAACGGTCTGATGACGCAATTGTCCCGTATCGAAATAGGCAAAAACATCGAAGAAGCGCACATGCGAAACCGTTCGCTGATTGCCCATTGGGTCTTCGAACATGGCCAAAAAGACAAAGTGATAGAATTATTGCACAATGAAAATAACAAAACTTACGTTGTTATCAACGATTATGACAAATTGCGTACTTTAATAGGTGAATTATTAGCTGAAATACAAAGAATTAAATCGGAAGGTGACTTCAAAGGCGCTCAAAAATTGGTGGAACAATATGCAGTGAATGTGGACTTGAATTTACACAAAGAAGTGAAAGAACGCTATACCCAACTGAATATTGCGCCTTACAAAGGTTTTGTCAATCCGGTTTATGAAGCAATAAAAAACAAAAAAGGCGATATTATAGACATAAAAATAACTTATACAGAAGGTTATGCAGAGCAAATGATGCGTTATTCCACGAATTATTCTCCGCTTCCTACTTATAATTAAAAAATATTTATTAATTTTGCTCACCGGTATGTAAATACCATCAGGAATGGACAGAGATAACAAAGTACGGGAAATAGTCAATCAGAAATTTACCGAATATCTTACGGCCAATAATTGCAGAAAAACGCCCGAAAGATATGCGATATTGAATCTTATATATACCGAACAAGGGCATTTTGATATGGATTCCTTGTATGAAGCTATGAAAAAGCATAATTTCAGGGTTAGCCGGGGGACTTTGTACAATACCATGCAACTTTTGCTGGATTGCAATTTGGTTCTCAAACATCAATTCGGACAAAACATTTCTTTTTACGAAAAAGCTTACAACAACGACTCTCATCACCATCTGATATGTACGAATTGTCGAAAAGTACAGGAATTTAAAGATACAAAAATGAAAACCATCATAGAAGGTAAAAAAAGCAAACGGTTTACGCCAACGCATTATAGTTTATATATATATGGCTTATGTAGCACTTGTATGAAAGAGGCGAAAGAAAATAATAAAAAAAAGACAAATAAGACACATGAAACAATCATTTAATGCTTACGCCAAAGAGGATGAAAAGGGGATTGCGGCTCATACCCGCAATGACAGGTCTTTTCACGTGAAAGTTGATACTTTATTAGGTTTACAATGGGGTGACGAAGGGAAGGGCAAAATCGTAGACGTCCTGACCCCTGATTACGATATTGTCGCTCGTTTTCAGGGAGGTCCGAATGCCGGCCATACCTTGGAATTTGAAGGGCAGAAATACGTTTTGCGTTCCATTCCATCCGGTATTTTTCAAGGCGGAAAAATCAATATCATCGGGAACGGAGTGGTTTTGGACCCTGCCCTGTTCAAAGCGGAAGTGGAAGACTTGGAAGCATCCGGTCATAATTTGAGCGACCGCTTGTATATTTCCCGTAAAGCCCATTTGATTTTACCGACCCACCGCTTGTTAGACCAAGCTTACGAATCGCAGAAAGGATGTAATAAAATCGGAACTACCGGAAAAGGAATCGGGCCTGCCTATACGGATAAAACTGGACGTAATGGTTTGAGAATAGGTGATTTGGAATATAATTTCACTGAAAAATACGCACAAGCGATCGCTCGTCATAAAGAAATGCTGCGGCAAATGGATTTTGAATATGATTTAACTGATTTGGAAAAAGAGTGGTGGAAAGGAATCGAAACCATCAAACGTTTCCGTCTGATTGACAGCGACCATTTTATCAATAAAACCTTGAGCGAAGGAAAAAAAATCTTAGCCGAAGGTGCACAGGGCACTATGCTGGATATCGATTTCGGCTCCTACCCTTTCGTCACTTCCTCCAACACGATATGTGCAGGCGCTTGTACCGGATTAGGCGTCGCGCCGGCGAAGATAGGCGAAGTATACGGTATTTTCAAAGCCTACTGTACCCGTGTCGGAAGCGGGCCTTTCCCCACTGAGTTATTCGACGAAACAGGGCAGAAAATACGGGATTTGGGCTGTGAATACGGTTCGGTGACGGGAAGACCGCGCCGTTGCGGATGGATTGATTTGGTTGCGCTTCGTTATGCGATTATGATTGACGGAGTGACCCGGTTGATTATGATGAAATCGGACGTCATGGATAGTTTCGATACCATCAAAGCCTGTGTAGCATACGAAATAAACGGAAAGGAAATAGAAGATTTTCCATTCGAAATCAACGAATCCGTCAAACCCTTGTATGTGGAACTACCCGGTTGGAAAACAGACATGACAAAAATGCAGTCGGAAGATGAATTTCCGGAAGAATTCAACGCCTATTTGTCATTTATAGAAGAAACGCTCGGCGTAAACATCCATCTCGTATCGGTTGGCCCTGACAGGGAACAGACCATTATCCGGTATACAGAATAATAATTTGCGTATTTGAATGGCAAGGTTTTTGCAGCAGCCATACCAAAAGTAACAATTAAAAATAACAAATATGGGTATCATTTTATTTATTGGCATCGCACTTGTAAGTTGGTTGGTTCAGATGAATCTGAACCGTAAGTTTAAAAAATATTCCAAAATACCGCTTGGAAACGGTATGACAGGAAAAGATGTAGCAGAGCAAATGCTTCGCGAAAACGGAATTTATGACGTCAAAGTCGTGGCAACCACCGGTATTTTGACCGACAACTATAACCCGACGAACCATACCATCAATTTGAGCGAAAGTGTTTATCTGAGTGATAGCGTGGCAGCCGCAGCCGTTGCCGCACATGAAACAGGTCACGCCATTCAACATGCAACGGCCTATGCTCCGCTTAAAATGCGTTCGGCCTTGGTTCCGGTGGTCAGTTTTTCCAATCAATGGGTAACTTGGGTAATTTTAGGCGGTATCTTTTTGATGACTGTCAGTCAAAAACTCGGATTTACGGTCACTTTGCTTGGCGTCGGTCTGTTTGCGATGCTTACACTTTTTAGTTTCATTACTTTACCGGTCGAAATAGACGCCAGTAAAAGAGCTGTAGCATGGTTAAGCAAAGCCGGAATCACCAATTCATACAACGATGCAGCAGCAAGAGATGCTTTAAAAGCGGCAGCTTATACTTATGTAGTAGCGGCTTTGGGTTCTTTGGCAACACTCGTCTATTATATAATGCTTCTCGTCGGCGGAGGGCGCCGGAATTAATATTAGCACATTGTCACATTGTCACATTGTCACATTAGCACATTAAAACGATGGATTCTGATAAAGTATATTTAAGAATAGCGGGAATTACATTTAGTCAGGTGCAAGCGGGAGCTTACGCTTTGGTTTTAGCGGAAGTAAATGGTATTCGCCGGGTTCCGATAATCATCGGAACCCCCGAAGCACAGTCTATTGCCATTTTTCTCGAAAAACTGAATCCGCCCCGCCCGCTTACGCACGATTTGTTTATTTCTTTTGCGAAACTATTGAATATTCAGCTGAAAGAAGTTTTCATCTATAAATATGAAGATGGTATTTTTTTCTCCGAATTAATTTTTACCGATGGAATCAAAAACATTCGTCTCGACTCCAGAACTTCGGATGCCATTGCTTTGGCTGTGCGTACCGATGCCGCGATTTATACAACAGAGGCTATTATGAAAGAAGTATCCATTGAAATGGAAGAAGATAATATCTTAGACGACGAAATAGAAAAAGACCTTATAAACCGCACCGAAAAATCCCTTGAGAATAAAAACTTAGAAGAACTTCAACAATCTTTAGATGAATCTATTGTGCTGGAAAATTATGAAAAAGCCTCCTTTATTCGCGATCTGATAAACAGAAAGAAAGACCAAGAAGACAAATAACACCCTACCCCTACTCCTACTCCTACCCCTAAATCCCCTGAAGGGGACTTTGCCTTGCTGATGCGCCCGTCATTGCGGGCTTACCCCTAAATCCCCTGAAGGGGACTTTGCCTTGCTGATGTGCTTACCCCTAAATCCCCTAAAGGGGACTTTGCCTTGCTGATGTGCCCGCAATGACGATTTCACAGAGATGCGGCGTGCCGCGTCAGTTATTCAATTATTCAGTTATTCAGTTATTCAATTATCCAGCATGAAATAATTTGGGAAATACACAAGTGAAAATTTCATATTTCAATCATATCTTTTCTATTTTAATCCATTCCTCATTTTTGCAAAATAAAAGTATAAAAAGATGATTTTGTTTGAAATTTATTTTATACTTTTGACACAAATT
>JAITNQ010000162.1 GCA_031290435.1 Candidatus Symbiothrix sp.
AAAAGTTAGTTTATTACACAAATTTATTAGAAGATTTAGAATGAAATTCACGCTACCACAAGATATGGAATCAATAAGGTATGATTTTCAATTTTACAAAAATCATATTTATAAAAAGACAAGTACTTTGGAATTGGAAACCAAAGGAGAGATACGTTTGTTGAGGAAGGCGTCGGAACGTTTTGAAAACAGTTTGGAATATATATTCCGGTCGGATAAGTTTATTCAGAAAGGAGTAAGCGATCCGCTTGTCTTTAACCCGGTAAAATGGATTTTCAATTTGCAATTAAACACAAGCGGTATTGATGAAAAAGGCGATTTGAAATTAATTTGGAACAGATACCGGGACAAATACAGAAAACAGGAAAATTTAATTGCTTTTAAACTCTTGGAGAATTTGTATTTTAACATACCTTTAGGAATGGAGTATCAAGCCTTTTCCAACACGCCTTATTTGGTTTTTTTTATTAATTTATTTGAAAATGAGATTGAAAAAGAAACAGTTGTCAAAGGATTGGATTGGATACTTATGCCGATGTCTATTCCGGTAAATACGACTTTCCGGTGTACGAATTTAGATGAGAGAAGAATGGAGCTAAACGGTTGGATAAGTTTGGATGATGAAAAAATGGACGTCTTGATGTCGGATAAACAATTCAAAGAAACAGCTAAAAGCTATCACTTTTCAAAGAATTTTTCTATGGAATCTCAAATAAAAGTGATTTATGAGAGTAAAACATCCTATTTGCATTTTGCTTCCTTCGATCTTGAAGTCAAAGGGGAAGATGGAAAACTTCATGAAGAAATGCGATATGAAATTAATGGGCATTTGCCTTTTATCTCACAAGTTAATGCTTATCCGAAAAATCAGAATTCATGTATAATAGACGAAGTGAAAGATTCAAATAATAAAAAAAGTAAATGGTCTATTTTAGACTGACAAAAATTTGGAAGATATCAATAAAGCATGTATATTTGCATGGAATTCAGAGAATAGTAAAAATGCGCTGGAACAATTGAAAGCAATTAAATGCCTAAAGCGGTAGCAAAATATAATTTATCGGGCGAGTTGGTCGCCACATACGCTTCTGTTAGAGAAGCCGCCAGACAAAACTATATGTCTCTCGGCTTTTTGTACCATCTACTGCGCAAAGACTCACGATTCTGTCAAGGTTATCTCTGGCAAGCATTAAAATCGCCAAATGCAATTCCCCAAAAAATCCCGGCTATGCCTGTTAAACCTGTTATCAGCAAAAATTTACGAATAAAATTAGGATTAACCAAACTGAAATATCCCTGTGAAGATATTAATTTGTTGGATTTAGAAGGTGAGATATGGAAACCGCTACCGGATTATGAACTATATTATATGGTATCCAATATGGGCAGAATTAAAAGGCTTGAAAAATGGATTTATTTTCGCAATGGATCCAAAAAATTTATGGAAGAAAAAATTGAGAGGCAATATTGTATTAAACGACATTTAAAGCAGGAGAGACAACCATTGACTACACTCTTATTTAATTTCAGTGTAGATGATATCCATTTGGGTTTTATCGTTGCGAGAGCCGTATATTCTACATTTGTTAAGAAACTAAAAAACGGCTGGGAAGAAATGTTGTTTGTATTGCACAAAGACTTGGATCCATTTAATAATTGTGTTGAAAATCTTTATCTTGCAACCAGAACAGAATTGAATGAGCGAAATCTAAAGGAAGGTATAAGCGGTCTGGATGCTTTAATGAAGGACAAAGAAAAATTAGAAGATCGGAAAGGCCGACCGGTATCACAATACAGTCTCCATGGAGAATTTATTAATTCCTATCGCTCAATAAAAGGCGCAACAATAGCAACCGGAGTTAATGGTAATGGCATTATTCTAAATGCGCAAGGAAAAAATAACCACGCGGGAAAGTATCTTTGGCGATACGGAACGGATACTAACAACTTGGATACTGAAAGACCAATTCCTATTGAAAGCAAGGTGCAAAAAAAATGATAAAAACCTATTTTTAAATTCAAACCGGGTCTACATCGTATTGAATCACAATGGATTTGTATTCCTGATTTGTTTGTAACCGAGTTTGTGCCTCGTCTAACAGTTCGCGTAGTGCATTCAATGAAGCGGAGGTTTCAATCTTCAACAAAATCCGGCGGATAAACAGGTTTTGCATTCGGCCTATGGCAGGTTTGTCAGGCCCCAAGACACGGTCGCCTAATTTATTGCGCAAAATGCCGCCCAAATAGTCAGCGGCATTGCGCAGTACTTCTTCATTTTTGTGCTTCAGGTTGATATAGATAAGCCGGAACAGAGGAGGGTAGCGGAACAATTGCCGTTCTTCCATCTGCGTTTCGTACATGCTTTCGAAGTCGTGTATGAGCACGGTTTGAATCAAAGGGTGTTCCGGATGTGCCGTTTGCAAAATGACTTCTCCCTGCGTTTTCCGCCGGCCTGCCCGGCCTGACACTTGCGACATCAATTGGTAGGCGCGTTCGTAGGCCCTGAAATCCGGGAAATTCATCAGGGAGTCGGCGCTGAGGATACCGACAAGACTTACTTTGCCGAAATCCAATCCTTTTGAAATCATCTGTGTGCCGATTAATACTTGTGTTTTCCCGTCTTCGAAACGTTTGATGATGTCTTCCGATGATTTTTTCTGCCGGGTGGTATCCGCATCCATCCGGTCGACGGAAATTCCGGGAAACAAGGCTTTTATTTCTTCCTCTACTTTTTCCGTACCGAATCCCATGGCTTTTAAATCGGTGTTGCCACATTCCGGACAGGTTTCCGGGAATTTTTGCGTGCGCCCGCAGTAATGGCAGGTCAACCGGTTGGAATATTTGTGATAAGTGAGACTGATGTCGCAGTATTTGCATTTGGGCGTCCAGTCACAGATTTTACAGCTTAGGGTGGGGGAGAAGCCGCGCCGGTTATGAAATAGCAAAACCTGTTCGCCTCTGTCTAACGTTGCTTGTATTTTCTCTGTCAGCAGGGGAGAAAAAAGTGTTTTCATCTGCTTTTTCCGTCTCAATTCCTTTACATCGACCGGCGTTATCGACGGCAAAGCTGTTTCTTCGAAGCGTTTGTCCAAACGCACAAGGCCATATTTCCCGGTTTTGGCGTTGAAATAGGATTCGATGCTGGGGGTAGCGCTGCCTAATATTACTTTTGCGCCATGCATTTTTGCCAGTACAATGGCTGCATTCCGGGCGTGGTAACGGGGTGCAGGGTCTTGTTGTTTGTAACCCGGTTCATGTTCCTCGTCCACTATCACCAATCCCAAATCGCAGAAAGGCAGAAAGACCGACGACCTGACGCCGAGGATAATTTTGTAGGGTGCATCGCCGAGCAGGTTGTTCCAGATTTCAACCTTTTCCCGGTCGTTGATTTTGGAATGATAAACGCCCAATTGATTTCCGAAGAATTTTTGAAGTCGGCCGGTTATCTGTGCCGTCAGGGCGATTTCGGGGAGCAAAAACAAGACTTGTCGACCTTGTTCTATTACTTTTTGAATGAGGTGGGTATAAATTTCGGTTTTCCCGGCGGAAGTTACGCCATAGAGCAGGCAGACGTCTTTTTCCTTGAGGTGACCGGTGATTTCGTTATGCGCCTGTTGTTGGAAAGGATTCAGCGTATTCAGTTCGCAAACTTCATGGCTGTAGGTATGCAAACGGCTGATTTCCTTTTCAAACAGGCACAATATTCCTTTTTCGACCAAACCGTTCAGAACGGCTGCATTTGCTTGACTTTTCGCCAGCAGTTCCTTTTTGGCTATTTCGCCCTTGCCCGTTTGGGAATAACGGACAAAAGAGAGGAGCAGTGCTTCCTGTTTTGGAGAACGTTTTACGGATTGAAAAGCGTTTTCCATTGTGATGCCCGGCGCAAAACGGACAAACGTTTCTTTTTTGGCGGTATAAGAAACGGTGGAATCGGCGCGTAATCCGGAAGGAAGGGCGGCGCTGTAGACGCTACCCAATCTACAGAGATAGTATTGGGATATCCATTCCCAGAAACGGATTTGCGGTCGCCGGACAACCGGATAATCCGTTTCGACAGCCAAAACAGGTTTTATTCCTTGAATTGATTCGGGCGGTAATTGCCGGATATAACCGACTAAGGCCGAATAATGTTTGTTTTTTCCAAATTCCACTTCTACCAGTATACCCGGCACCATTTGCGGCTCCATTTCCGGAGGTACGAAATAGGTGTAGGTATCCGCCAAAGGCGCCGGTAGAATCACTTCGATATACATCAGAAAAAATAGGCGGCAGAGAGAGACCAAATTCGGATTTTACCTTCGCTTTCCTGATAACTTGAGGAATTAGGCTGGTCGATAAATGACTTGTAGTTGTCGGTCAGTCCGAACTGATAGTTGGCGCCTATCTGCATATGTGCGCCAAGTCTTATTCCGAATCCGAAATTCAGTCCGGCTCCGAACGATTTACGTTCGAAGGTATGGATGACATTGTCAATAACTATATCGGCATTGTCCCCATGCAACTTGAAGCTGGCATAAGGGCCTGCGGTCAGGTAAGCGCCGAGGTCGCTTATCAGGCCGAATTTGTATTTGATATTGACGGGAATATCCAGCGCGCCGTCTTTTTCTTCAAAGTTATAGTCTTTGAATTTTAAGCCCTGTTGGCTGTACAAAGCGGCGGCGTCCATGCCCAAACCAATCACCGGCAAGGTGAATTCTGCAATGAGTCCGGCCTGAAAACCCGTAAAATTATCCGGATTAATCGTTTCCGTATTGAAGGAAGCTTTCGCCAGATTAACACCGGCTTTTACGCCTAATTTGAATTCCGCCTGTGCGGAAAAAACGGAGATACAACAAATAGTGACAAGGATAAATAACTTTTTCATGTGAAAATAAATGTGTTAATGTGTATACATAAATGTTTCATCTGTACTTTTCTTTTTTAGTTCTGAAAGATGAAGCGTAAGTGCCGATTATACATAAAACGGCACATATTCCAAAGGTTACATGGAAACTGCGCATAAATAGCGGCTGCAATTCCGGAACGAAAATCCGGTTTCCGAGATACAGCGACAAAGCCATCATCGCAATTCCCATGCTGAACGCTTGTCCGGTCAATCGCATGGTGCCTATGGTAGCAGATGCCTGTCCATAGTATTTTTTATCGACCGAACTCATGATAATATTGGCATTGGGTGATGAAAACAATCCAAAACCAAGTCCCAGCAAAGATAATAAAAAAACAATAAAAACGAGTGAAGTGGAGGGAGAAATAAAAATTAAACCCACCAAACCGATAACAATGATTCCCATTCCGGATGTGGCCAGCAGGGCGGGATTGAATTTATCGGACAATTTCCCGGCATAGAGCGAAACGAGGCATTGGACACAGGCCTGAACGATTAGAATCAATCCTGCGTTGTGCGCATCGAATTCGCGGACGTATTGCAGATACAGGCTCATCATAAAAGCGATGGCGGAAGTACAGGTGTAATTGATTAAGGCAGAGAAACTGGATAATCCGAATGTTTTGTTTCCCGAAAAAATACGCACATTAAAAACAGGTTGTTTTTCTTTTAATTCGTACAGTACGAAAAGGGCAAATGCAATCACTCCTGCCGCAATCCATAGCCAAGCCAAGTCGTCCGGCAGTTTCGAAAAACCGAATATCAGACCGAACAGTCCGATGGCAAAAATAATGGAACCGATATAATCGAATTTTTCCCCTTTAGCCTCTATCCATTCCCCTTTCAGGAAGATAAAGGCGCCGGTGATCACGAACAATCCGAGTATGCCGGTCAGGTAAAAAAGACTCTGCCAACCCCAATAATGGGTGAGTAATCCCCCGATAAATGGGCCTGAAGCCAGGGCTAAATAGACTACGGAAGTGCTGACGCCAATCGCTTTTCCTCTTTCCTGAGGCGGAAAGACAGCTGTGAGAATGGCCATGCTTGTGCCGAACATCATCGCACAACCCAATCCTGAGAACGCACGGAAAGCAATCAATATCTGTCCGGATGGTGCGAATCCACATAAGAATGTGGTGATACTGAAAAGGCTTATGCCGGAGATAAAAACTTTTTTACGTCCGACCAAATCAGCCAAGCGGGCGAAAGGCACCTGAAAGACGGCGGTTGCCATCAGGTAAGCTGTTGCAATCCAAGTCAAGGAGACCGCTTTCATTGAAAAAGTTTCGCCGATTTGCGGTAACGACAAATTGATAGCCGATCCCATGAAAGGGACTAAAAATGAAGCGGTACAAAGGACTGCGAGCGCCGGATTTTTTTTCATTTCAGAATAAATAAAAGTACAGCTTTTTTAATCGGTATCCAGCAAATAATTTTCAAATCCGGCCTCCCGGATAATACGGATAGCTCGTTCTTTGTCTTTATTTTCCACCGAGAGCCGGGCGCCCGAATTAGGCACAATGATGGAACCATTCTGATTGTTCAGAAAGGACTGTACATTCTCGGAAGAAAGGATGCTTTCCACGATACCTGCTTGGAGGGGAAAGGTAAAAACCGCTATGTCAACTAAATTGTCTGATTCCATAAAAGTTAAATTTTATTCAATAATCCTGTTAATCGCACAAAATTAAACAAAATTTGTTTTAACTTTGGCATGGTAATTGCCTACAAATATAAGAAATTTGATTGAGAAAAAAAATTATGGATGATATTTTAACGTCTCCGATGGAGATAATTATTGATAATAAGCCGATTAAAGCGGAAGATTTAATGAAGGAACAAGCGATTCTTCCTTTGAAAAACATGATGTTTTTACCGGGCGTGCCGACTCCTGTCAATGTGGGACGTTTGAAATCCCTGAAATTAATTCAGGAAATTCATAAAAAAGACGGGATAATCGGTGTTTTCTGCCAAAAAGACATAAATGAGAATGATCCCGGTTTCAATGATTTATTTCCGGTGGGTGTAGTGGCACGCGTAGTCAACCTGATGAAGGAAGAAGACAATACCACTATTTTGTTATTGGGATTGCATCGGGTTCATTTGGATGAAATAACAGTGCGTGAGCCTTATCTGAAAGGCCGGTTTTCGTTATTGGATGATGTAACTCCGTCGAATACCGATAAGGAATACAAAGAACAATTGAAAACCATCAAGGATGCCATTATAAGGATGCTTTCCGATAAAATAGGTTTGCCTGATTTTGTGCTGGATTCGCTTCGCAAAACGAAAGATCAGGGCTATTTGGTCAACATGGCTTTTTCGGCGGTAGAGGCCAGTCCGGAACAAAAGCAAGATGTGATTGCAACCAATGATGTGAAGGAACGCCTCAACAAGCTGTTGTCGTTGATTGATCATGATATTCAGTTGCTTGACATAAAAGCTTCCATCAGAAAGAAAACGCAGGTAGACATTGATCAACAGCAAAGGGAATATTTCCTGCAACAGGAAATGAAAAACATTCAGGAAGCCTTGGGCGGGAATATTCATGATATTGAGATAAAAGATATTAAAGAGAAGGCCGCAAAGATGAATTTTACGCAGGCGCAACGTGGCGTATTCGAGAAAGAATTGCAAAAATTAGAACGCTTGCACCCTCATTCGCCGGACTATTCCACCCAGATGACCTATATACAAAATATACTCTCTCTCCCGTGGAACAGCTATACCAAAGATAATTTCAATTTAGTGCGCGCCAAAAAAATTCTGGATAAGGATCATTTCGGTTTGGAGAAAGTGAAAGACCGGATCATAGAGCACCTTGCCGTTTTGAAACTGAAGGGCGATATGAAATCGCCGATCGTCTGTCTCTATGGGCCTCCGGGGGTAGGAAAAACTTCTTTGGGTAAATCCGTTGCGGAAGCCCTGAGCCGTAAGTATGTCAGAATGTCATTAGGCGGTTTGCACGATGAAGCTGAGATACGCGGTCACCGGCGGACTTATATCGGCGCTTTGCCGGGTCGTATTATCCAAAGTGTGCAGAAAGCCGGTTCATCGAATCCGGTGATTATTTTGGATGAAATAGATAAAGTAGGCAGGGACTATAGCGGCGATCCGAGTGCGGCTCTTTTAGAAGTTCTTGATCCGGAGCAAAATATAGCATTCCACGATAATTATTTGGATATTGATTTCGATTTGTCGAAGACGCTGTTTATTGCGACAGCCAATGCTTTGAATACGGTCTCTCAGCCCCTTTTGGACAGGATGGAGCTGATAGAAGTGAGTGGTTATATCATGGAAGAAAAAGTGGAGATAGCTCAAAAACATTTGATACCTAATCAACTGGAGGCTCACGGTATACCGAAGACAAAGTTTGGTATTTCGAAAAAAGCCTTGGAAATCATGATTGAGTCCTATACACGAGAATCGGGTGTGCGGGAATTGAACAAGAAAATCGCCAAGGTTATGCGGAAGATTGCAAGGGCGATCGCTGAAGATTCGACTTATCCGAAAAAATTGGAACCGAAAGATTTGCCTGATTATCTGGGAACTATTGAATATTCGAAAGACAAGTATCAGGGAAATGATTATGCCGGCGTAGTGACCGGTTTGGCTTGGACGGCTGCCGGCGGTGAAATTCTTTTCATCGAAACCAGTCTAAGCAAAGGCAAAGGTTCCAAGTTGACATTGACCGGGAATTTAGGGGATGTTATGAAAGAATCTGCCGTTTTGGCATTAGAATACATCAAGGCGCATGCCGACCGTTTTGGTATTGCGGAAGATGTTTTTGAAAAATGGAATGTGCATATCCATGTGCCGGACGGCGCTATCCCTAAAGACGGACCGAGCGCCGGCATCACGATGACGACTTCTTTGGTTTCGGCTTTTACGCAACGGAAAGTACAGCCGAACATAGCCATGACCGGCGAGATGACGCTCCGCGGCAAAGTTCTTCCCGTGGGTGGCATCAGGGAGAAAATTTTGGCTGCGAAACGTGCCGGTATCAAGGACATTATTCTCTGTCGGGAAAACGAAAAAAATGTCAATGAAATCAATGAAACCTACCTGAAAGGGCTGAAATTTCATTATGTTGACGATATCATGGAAGCGCTTGATTTCGCCTTGTTGAAAGAAAAAATACAAAATCCGGTTGATATAAAATAGTTTGTAATCTGCTAAAGTTAACATTAGAAATAAATAGTAATTTTATAAGTCACAAAAAGATGAAACTGAAAAATGTAATTTGTTTTTTGATTGTTATCGGATTTTTATCCTCTTGCGAAAAAAATGATTCTTTAGCGGAGAATTTTCCCATTACACTTTATGCAAGTGAAATAACACAAATAGCGGAAATAAAGATGTGGGTTGATAAAAAAGAAATAAATGATAATGAAAAAAAACTCAAATTCATAGAAAACGCCAATTGTTTTAACCTCTCCAATCGTGTAGAGGAAGCAGGGGCGTCAATCATTTTTCTTTCAAAAGATAGTGTTGTATTCGGAAGCAATACCTTCGGATTTACTGTGCAAAAACAGGACAATCAATTTTTGTTTTATTCTCCACTTGATGTAATTGTAACAAATGGAGATATTGTTCATCCATTGCTAAAATATACCGATGAATTGAAACCAATTTATGAGGAAAGATATATAACAAGAGAAATAAGAGTAGCTTATGGCTCATATGCCAATCTGGAATTGTGTTTTTTGGCGTATAAATTAGCTAAAAATACAGAATATGATGGTATCAACATGGGTTTGTTGGCATCGGGTACGCTGATGAATGAATTTAATAACGACGCGATAAATTCATTACAAGCCACGGACACATTAGCTATCCAAGAATATAAGATAAGATTTACTGCTAAATAGATTTGAATATTATGCGAAAAAATGGAATAAAAGATAATAATCTCAAAGCATTGAAATAATAAATACAGAAAACTCCGATTACATTTGGTATATTGAAAAAAAACAATTACTTTTGAGCGTTTTTATACCTTCTAAAATTTAGAAAAGGCAAAACCAACTGTTTTCATGCCTTCTAAAATTTAGAAAGAGCAAAACCAACTGTTTTCATGCCTTCTAAAATTTAGGAAGGACAAAACCAATCGTTTTCATGCCTTCTAAAATTTAGAAAGGACAAAACCAACTATTTTCATGATTTCTAAAATTTAGAAAGGGGAAAAAACTTTTTTACGCTATAACTAATTAAAAATTAAATATAAACCAAAAAAAATTCAATTAAAATGGAACCAAAAAAATTCAGTCCTTTGTATGTCGCACAGTTAAAATTAAACCATTTGTTCGCATTGAACAAGACCACTATCGAAATTGCTTTGCCGCAGAAAGGAACATTGGGCAGTTTGACTGACGCCGCCTTTTCGCAGTTGGAACAAGTTAATGCCGAACTCGACAGACGCCTCAACCGCCCCTTGGGCAGTTTGATTACTCCCGAACTGAAACAACTTGACGCCAAAAGGGATCATCTTCTTGGAGAAATAAAACGGAACATAAAAACAGCCTCAAAAAGCAGCGACACCGTCAAAAGCGATGCTGGAAAAGTCTTGTTGCACTTTCTGACGCCTTATTGGACGATCGAAAATCAGGCGCTGAATACCGAAAGCGGTTTGATTGGAGAAATAACCGGCCGTTACAACAGCGACCCAACCCTGATTGCCGGGGCCGCCGCAATAGGTATAGACGCACTCTGGAACGAGTTGAGCGGCGTAAACAACAGTTTCGAGACGCTCTATTACGAACGGAATACAGAATTAGCGTCCAAAGACGACCCGGCAGGAAAATTCAGAAAAGACGCCGTAAAAAGTTATGAAAACTTCTGCTCGCTCGTGGAGCAATCGGTAAATCTTACTCCTACCGATGCGCTCAACACGCTCTTCGACCGGATGAATAACTTGCGCAAAACGTATCATGCGCTGGTTCCGAAGAAGAAAGGGGAGGATGGAAATGTATGAAAACATTCATTATTACTTTATAAATCAATTAAAAAATCGTACTTTTGTGCTTCATAATTCATTTTCGTATGAAAATTAAAAGCATAGAACTTCGAAATTATAAAAGGTTTGTTACCAACAAGAAACTTTCCTTTTGCGATTCAGACGGAAAAGTCAACGATTTAACTTTGATAGTTGGAAACAACGGAACAGGAAAATCTTCTTTGCTACAAGCAATTGTTGCAATGATTGCACCGTTGACACGTGATAAATTTAACGTGTCAACGGTTGATTGGAGTGGGTTTGAATACCGCTTTATGCAAAGTGGACGAATGCCGCTACATATTCAAGCCTCAATCGAATTTTCGGAATGTGAGTTGAAAGAAACAATTAGTTATGCCAAAAGATTAAATGAATATGGCGATAAATTAGGTATTCCAAATAACAACAAAGATATTGTTGTTAAATTTGATTATGAAAAAACGAGACCTGTTGTTCTTGGCAAAGGAGACGGTAATTATTTTCAATTTTCCGGCTATCAATATGCCAAGAAACTAACAAAATTTGAACCTGATAAGACAAAATTATTTGAAAAAGTCGGTAATATCTATTGGTACACCGAGCAACGAACCTCATACAATGTCAATGATATTTTTGATAAGGAAGCGCCTCAAATTGATTCTATACGCTCTTTTTTGGCAAGCGCCTACAATTTTCATATAGCTGTTACCGATAAGAAAAGAAAATTGGAAAAAGGAGAGTTCGATTTTTATGATAAATTATCAAAGTTATACACCACCATTTTTACCGATAGAAAATTTATTGGTTCAGCGCCTCGTTTTGATTTATATGAAAAAAGTCCGGCGCCCG
>JAITNQ010000178.1 GCA_031290435.1 Candidatus Symbiothrix sp.
TATGTTCCGCATATGATTGACGACTTTTTTTTCATCAATAAAAAACAAAACTGTAGCTCCGGCCATCGCTAAATTCGTATTTCCGGAAAATGTAAAGGTAAATACCGTGGGCGTTCCCGCTATTCCTTCATTATTGGGAACGGATACTTGTACAATATTGGTTGTTGTTGGCATAATATAAAATTTACAAGTTAGGAAATATCCACTTGATGTTCAGTCAAGGCATAACCACCGTTGCCTATTTCCAATTGTTTGTATCCATCCAATTTAATAGTAGGACTGGCGCCGGTAATGACAACAGGGTTCTGCTGCCCAGATAGCCCGTAAATGACACATTAACTGTATTAGTAATTAAAAAAATATATTTAACGATGCAATATTACCTATTTTTTTTGAATAACACAAATATTTTTCAAAAAAGTATTATCTCCACATACACTTCCGTACCTTTTCCTTGAGTGGAATAGATATTGATTTTCCCGTTGAAAGAGGCGATGCGGGTACGAATATTTTCGATACCCATTCCTTCATTTATGGTTTCGGGGTCGAATCCGCAGCCGTCATCCTGCACGGTGAGCGAGATGCGGTTGGCGTCTTGCAGCAATTGAATGTTGATGTTTTCGGCGCCCGAATGTTTGACGGCATTGTTCACCAATTCGTAAACGCAACGGTAAATCAGTATTTCGGTTTTTTCGTCCAATCGTTTGTCTTCTCCGTAATAGTGGAAATGTGTGTTGGGAACAGAGAGGCAAAAATCTTCCAACGAGGCTTTCAATCCCAGACGCAACAACGAAGCAGGCATCAGGTGATGCGCCACACGGCGGAGTTCGTCGATGGAACGGTCGAGCAGTTCGCGGGCATGCTGAAGGTGTTCGAAATTGTCCAGACTGATCCTGACGGCTGATAACATTCCGCCGAGACCGTCGTGCAGGTCTTTGGCAAGTCGTTTCCGTTCGGATGTTTCCCCGTCAAGAACGGATTGTGTTGCCACAAGTTGTTTTTCCTGTTCTAATTGTTTGATTTGCTGTTCGGCTATTTTGTGCTTTTGCCGGTTCATTCGATTCCGGAACAGGAATAATCCCGAAATCGTCAATAAAATAACGACTCCGGCTATACCTAACCATACATGGAGTCTTTTCTCTTTTTCCAGGGATGCTATGCGTATTTCTTTTTCCCCGACTTTGTGTTGAATCTCCATACTTGTCAATGTCTCATGGAAGTTTTTATCTGTATTTCGTTTGGTTATTTCATCGTATTTATGGAGAAAAAATTCCGCTTTTTCTTTGTTTCCCCGATGGATATTGACTGAGGCAATCGTATAGGCCAAACGAGGTTCCGTATCTAAAGCATGAAGGTTTAATTCCATGGCTTTCAGGGCGGCGGCTTCGGATTTATCGTACTGTTTTTGTTCGAGATAAATAATAGACAGCACATTATACGCTTTGACATACAAAGCCGGATCATCCAATTCGCCGGCATAGTACAGGCTTTTATCGGCATATTCCAGCGCTTTATTGTAATTTCCGCGTTGAAGGTAAACGCTTGCCAGGGCTTCCATACTGAAACACTCGTAGATTAGATTCTCGTTCTCAACACATTGAAAGGATTTGAGTGCATTTTTCTCGGCTTTGTCGAGTTCTCCCCTGTCCAAATAAACAGAAGCAATGATGTAGTAAACCTGTGCACGAAGATAGTTTGCCCCCTCTCCGGGATTTGTTTCAAAAAAACGTTCGGCATAAGCAAGCGCCTGACTTTGATTTCCCATCATATAATAGATTTCGGCAATATTGCCTAAAACCCGGCTCTTGAAAGAGTCATTGATCTTCCATTTTTCGCAAAGCGATAAAGCTTGTAAATAATAATCCAGCGCCAGGGCGTATTTGCCTTGCAAGGCGTGCGTATTACCCAGATTGGTTAGCATCCGGATTTCAGCTGCTGTGTCATTCAAGGCTCTTGCCGACTGCAAGGCTTTATTCAGGTAGAGGAACGCAAGGTCGTGATTTCCTTTTAACATATTACACATACCCAACGTGGAAAGGAGAAAATGAATCTTGTTTTTATCGTTTATTTTTTCCTTTTCAATAATTTCCAGTTCTTTGCCTAAATACAGGATGTTTTTTTCCAAATCATCGCGAACTAACCAGTTGATTGAATCCAGAAGATACACTTGTTCAATCGGCGTCAGTTTGTGTGTATTCAGGATATGTTCCAAAGAATCGACTTTTCGTCTTACTTCGGGATTTTGTTTCTGCGCTGTAAGAGCAGCTGGCAAAAGGCACAGAAAAGCGGCGATAAACGGTAAAACAAATGTTTTCTTCATGGTGCTAAAGAGTTACTGTTTTTTGCAAAGGTATAAAATAATTGAAAACAGAGCGAAAAATCAATTTAATATTTCATCTGCATTAAACCGACAATAATGGAAATTCCACATACACTTCCGTACCATTCCCTTGCGAGGAATAAATGTCGATTTTCCCATTGAAAGCTGCGATGCGGGTACGAATATTTCCGAGACCCATTCCTTCTTTTACGGTTTGCGGATCAAATCCGCAGCCATTGTCCTGCACGGTGAGCGATATGCGGTCGGCATCCTGTACCAATTGGACGTTGAAGTTTTCGGCGTCCGAATGTTTGAGAGCATTATTCACCAATTCGTAGACGCAACGGTAAATCAGTATTTCGGTTTTTTCGTCCAATCGTTTGTCTTCTCCGTAATAGTGGAAATGCGTGTTGGGAATAGAGAGGCAGAAATCTTCCAAGGAGGCTTTCAATCCCAGACGCAACAGCGAAGCAGGCATCAGGTGATGCGCCACCCGGCGGAGTTCGTCGATGGAACGGTCGAGCAGTTCGCGGGCATTCTGAAGGTGTTCGAGATTGTCGAGATTGACCTTGACGGCTGATAACATTCCGCCGAGACCGTCGTGCAGGTCTTTGGCAAGTCGTTTCCGTTCGGATGTTTCTCCGTCAAGAACGGATTGCGTTGCCACAAG
>JAITNQ010000209.1 GCA_031290435.1 Candidatus Symbiothrix sp.
GTCAGGTAGTCGTGGCGGGCGCTGATAATATCGTATTCAGCCAACAAGTCTTCGGTCATAAAAGCCCGGATGTTTCCAAATACAAGGTCAATATCGCAATAGCCCCAAAAATCATACGCTTTGATCCAATCGGAAAAAATACATCCGTAAGCCGGTTTGAAATCGCACAATTTGTAACCGGATTCCACCGCAACATCAAATCCCAAAGCCTTGGACGCATCTGCCTTGAATTGTTCGAGTGAATAAGGAATCAGCCGGACATTGGGCGGTAAATGGGGTAATTTCTCCTCAATATCGGTGAAAATATAAAAGTCAATCGTTGGATTGTAACGGCAGGAATGGAGGAAATAGGGGAAATACCAGGGGTAATGGCCTGTGTAGACGATTAGGAAGGCGATTTTCTTATTCATGTGTATATTTAATCATTTTTCATCTTGTACTAAAAAGAACCTGTGATACACAAAATTGATCTAAACAATACCGTTGTTGACGATACGACAAAATTGGATAAATCGTTGTCAATATACCGGCAAAATAGTCCGGACATGAAAAATGAATGGTTTTGTTTTGATAAAGCAATGAATAAATAAAGTTGCATAGCCAGAAGATTTTTTCATATACGCAGGTGATTGCATCGTTTGGTACCTGTTTTTTCTCCAGTTCTTGTGTGTATTCGTTTAACTCTTTGGCAACTTCAAAAAGAGACCGGATGCGGAACAGTATATTGTCGGAGTGCATTATCGAACCTTCCCGTTGCCTGTAAAGATAATAATTGAAATCAATTAATAAAACCTTATTTGCACTGAAAGTTGTTTTCACAGACCATAATTCATCTTCATGTAAAATATTTTCCTTGTAAAACAGCCTGTTGTTCATGATAATAGCACGTTTGACGAAAAACAGGCAGGATTCGGGATGAAAGTTACCCTTTGACATCAGTTGCCTATACGCAAGGTATCCCGGAATCGGCGTTGCGCCGTTTAATGATTTATCTCTGGGATAATAGGGGAGCAGGGCGCCGTCGGACAGAAAGGCGAGCATCTCTCCTTTGACCAAATCGGCATCGTTGTCAATCGCCTGTTGATAAAGAACTTCCAAGGCGTTATACACAATCATATCATCGCTATCCACAAACAATATATAGTCGCCTGATGCTTGCAGAAGAGCCGTATTTCTCGCTACGGATACGCCTTTGTTGGATTGACTTATCAACTTGATCCGGGAATCTTTTGCTGCAAAAAAATTCATTATTTCGGAAGAACGGTCTGTTGACCCATCGTCTACAAGTATTAATTCAAATGCTTTCAAAGTCTGGCTCATTATTGAATTCAAGCAATCGCTTAAATAAAGTTCTACATTATAAACCGGAATAATAACCGATATTTTGGGTTTCATTGTCGTTTTTTTATCGTTTAATAAAGTTTCCACCATGCAGGTAATGCCGGATTTTCGAGACTCATACAGGCTAATCCTTGCAGGACAATATCGGAGGACTCGCTTGCTATGACCGGCAACAAGGTATGAATTTTTTCCAAATCCCTATTGAGTTCAGCTGCCCGCAATGCCTGTAAGGTAAAATATTCCGGGCAATTGCTCTGAAGAACGGCATTGTTTTTTTCAAATGTTTCGATGGCTTTATGCAAGCTGCTGATTGGATTTGAAAATTCAGGTTTGTCTTTTATCTGAAGCAGAAATAATTTGACGTCCTGCAATATTTCGGAAGGGAACAGAAACAGAGGCGATACGCAATGAGGCTGATATTCCGAAACGCGAAACGCGGATAACAGGTGTTCCACGGTAAGCCGTATTGTTTCCGTATTTTCGGCGCTTTGAAGCGCATAATGACCTAAACCGGTGATGCCGGATTCAAAACCGAAAGCGACAGGCATTTCTTTTTTCAATTCAGTCCTTATTATTTTGTCAATATCATTAAAAAAATCAGTTGAATCGGCCTCTACGAAACTTTCTGTTAACAAGAAACGGACAGTATTGCCTACGCCGGCAATACCCTGAGCATAGCTATGCGAAGTAAGAGAAGCTGTATTCTCCAACACTTTTTCCAACAACGTACAGGCTCTTTCTTCATATTCTTCCTTATCCGTATGCCGGGCATACAGAAAGAAAAAAAGTGAAATTCCCGTTGCACCCCTCAATCCCAAACGGGCAATATCGAATGGTTTTGTTTCTAATTCTTTTATGATAGCGTTTAGCATAATGGCATTCATTTATTGCTTTGTCAGAAAATAAGCTAAAAAAATCGCAAAAAGATAAAATAACGACTATCCTTTGTAAATAAACCATCCTTTAGAAAAAAACCTCCTTTTTAAAACAGTTTTCAATGCTTCTTTTAAAATCATCAAAAAAATGCATTATCGGATTGGGCGCTTTACCATCAACTATCTTATGATTGGCATCCAAAACCAAATATCGGGGAATTTCGCTGATTTTCAGATAAGAATAAAGCGGAGATACCTTGGAATCAAGGAGAAAATATTGATTTGTCGTAATATCCAGTTCTTTGGATGCATTTTTCCATGCACTTTCTTCGTCTCGAAAAGCAATGTAAATATATTCCACGTCTTTTGCCTTTAAATAGGCTTTCGCCTCTTGCGATTCGGCAATATCTGATCGGCAGGGACTACACCAACTCGCCCAAAAATCAATGTATATAGGTTTTCCTTCATACTTTTGCAATAATTCATCCAAAGAGATAACTTTATCCTGACCAAATTCTTTGAAAAAAGTATTTAACCTCACGTTTTCAGGGAATGGATTGTTGATTAAAGAATAAAATATTGCTGCTTTATCAATATAATCAAGGTATAAACTGTCACTTACATATTGGGGTGATTCCTTGATAATTTCCTGCAACCGCTGCCGGTAATCCGGCTTTTGTGCTGCCGAAAAAAAACCAATCAATGCGCTAATCAAATATTCCCGCTCTTTCCCGGAAAAATCTTTTTTGATATAAGTATACATTTCATCTAAATCGCTCCATATATGATCGGAATAAAAATTGAAATAACGGTCCTGCATTGCGTATGCATATTCGATTGAAAGTTCATTTACAGGACGTAAGGTGTTATCAAAATACCCAACCGGTAGCTGCTTCATCTCAACTTTCCCAGATCCGGATATCAACGGTAAATATAACTGACGGATGTATTTATTTAATATATCGGCTTTAGCATAATCATAAAACGCTTCCGAAACGGGAAATTCTTGCCGGTATGCCTCCAAAAAATCATATTTGCTTTTCATTATCGCTGAAAGTGTATCTTTATATGCCATCAGATCATCTCCTTTTCTGAAAGGAGGATAGAATTCTTGCTCGGATAGATACCCATAATTATAATGCGCTGCATTTTTTCCTGAAAATTTGAATACA
>JAITNQ010000211.1 GCA_031290435.1 Candidatus Symbiothrix sp.
TATATCGGAGCAAGACGAACCCGGCAAGGCATTGTAAAATTACAATAACCTCCTGTTTCTTGCGGCAGGCGAATGTAAGATTACAATGGCTTCAAAATTTTCGCAGCAAACGAATGTAAGATTACAATGGTTTCAAAATTTTCGCAGCAAACGAATGTAACGTTACAATAGCTTCAAAATTTTTGCAGCAAACGAATGTAAGATTACAATGGCTTCAAAATATTTAATAACATATAAATGTAAGATTACAACCGGCTGAATATTTTCGCAGCAACCTGTTGTAAACTTACATTTGGCCCCCGGCTCGGCGTAGTCTCCAGACTACGTCGAGTTAAAAGCAAGGCTCCAGCCTTGCCTATCCCAAAAAACAGCTAACTTTGTCAGGACAAACAATAACAAAAATGAGTACAGGATATACAATATCGGAGCAAGACGAACCCGGCAAGGCATTGTAAAATTACAATAACCTCCTGTTTCTTGCGGCAAGCGAATGTAAGATTACAATAGCTTCAAAATTTTCGCAGCAAACGAATGTAACGTTACAATGGCTTCAAAATTTTCGCAGCAAACGAATGTAAGATTACAATGGTTTCAAAATTTTCGCAGCAAACGAATGTAAGATTACAATGGCTCCCGGCTCGGCGTAGTCTCCAGACTACGTCGAATTAAAAGCAAGGCTCCAGCCTTGCCTATCCAAAAAAAACAGCTAACTTTGTCAGGACAAACAATAACATAAATGAGTACAGGATATACAATATCAGAGCAAGACAGACTGCATTTTGTAACCTTTCAGATAGTGAGATGGGTAGATATTTTTACTCGTCAAATTTATAGAGATATTGTTATGGAAAGTTTACGTTTCTGTCAGCAAACCAAAGGCTTGAAAGTCTATGCTTATGTAATAATGAGCAATCATATTCATTTGTTAATACGAAGCGATAAAGAAAGATTAAGCGATACAATCAGAGAATTAAAGAGTTTTACGGCCAAAAAGATTTTGGAATCAATAAACGTTGAATCGGAAAGTCGCAGGGAATGGATGCTGAATTTATTTGAATTTTCAGCTAAGCAGCATAAACGCAACGAAAAATATCAAATATGGACACACGAAAATCATGCGGAAATTGTTTATGGCAATCAATTTATGGATTCAAAAATAAATTATATACATGAAAATCCGGTCAGGGCAGGTATTGTGGAACGAGCAGAAGATTATCTCTATTCCAGTGCACGCAATTATGCCGGATTAACCGGAATATTGAAGGTAGAAGTTATTCCACAAGCAATAGAGCGAATCGGATTAATGAGAAGTGTTAAATGAATAGGAATTGTACCGGTTTTTTGCAAGGCTGGAGCCTTGCTTTTAACTCGGCGTAGTCTGGAGACTACGCCGAGCGCAAGGCGTAAGGCGCAGGTATCGCCGGGATGGTGTCAATCGTTGACTTTAATTACCCGGAATAACTTTATTCTTCGGCACAGTAGCCTGAAAAGACTTCAGATAAAAAGGTTCGAAATAGGCAAGGTCTACAAATTCCCGGTTTGCATAAGCGATATCGGCTAATGCAATCATGGCGGATGCTTCCGGATAAATCTTGTCAACGAACACGGCATTGGCAGAATCAATAACTGTTTTACATTTATCCGAGCCGTTTCCGAAAAAGAGCACTTTCCCACGGGAGAGGTATTCCCCAAAAGAACCGGTGGTGATAATATCTGCCTGAACCGGCCTGATTATATGCAGGTTTTCATCGTAAATCGCCGAATATACTTCCATTCTCCGGGCGTCAATCATAGGACAATAGAAAGCGGATGCCTCCTGTGAAGTGGAACGAAGCAGTCCGGCGGTTATAATTTTCAGCGTCGGAATGGCAATCAACGGAATATCAAAACCGAAACAAAGTCCTTTAGCCAAGGAAGCGCCTATCCGCAATCCGGTATAAGAACCTGGCCCTTCGCTGATTGCAACGGCGTCCGGTTGCCATCCTTTCTCGTCCAAGATGCGGATGCCGGCTTCAACAAACCGACCCATTGACGCCGAATGGGAAAAATCGGCTGTATTGATTCTGTAATATTGTAAATCTCCATCTTTGGAAACGGCAAAAGAGCCGATTTCTGTAGCCGTTTCGAGGTGCAAAATACATGCCATTTCTAAAAAATTTAAATTTTAACGTACAAAGTTACCTTTTTTAAAATATAAAAAACTAATTTTGCAAAAAGAATTTAAATATGATTCAATCAATGACTGGTTTTGGAAAAGCCGAAACGGAGTTCCAAGGCAAAAAAATAACGATAGAAATAAAGTCTCTGAATAGCAAACAGCTTGATATAAACACAAGGATTCCAAATGTTTATAGAGAAAAGGAGATAGATATTCGAAATGTGCTTCTTCAATCAATTGAAAGAGGAAAGATTGATTTTACCATCTATATTGACACAAATGATAAATCTCTTTCGAATAAGCTTAATCCGAATGTCATTAAAAATTACTATGATGACATGAAAGAAATAGCAAAAAATTTAGGAATTGAACCACCGGCAGATTGGTTATCTTTGCTGCTTCATTTACCGGATACCATCAAGACTGAACTTGCGGAATCGGACGAAAATGAATGGTTGGCGATTCACCGGACAATAGAAACAGCTTTAAAAGCATTGATCGAATTTCGCACACAGGAAGGGCTTATGCTTGCAAAAATATTTATCAACAAAATAGGAAATATCAAACAATTATCTAAAAAAATAGAAGAATATGAGCCTGAACGGATCGAGAAAATCAAAAGCCGTTTACTGGATTCACTACAGAAATTAGAAACGCAATATGACGAAAACCGTTTCGAACAGGAATTGATTTTTTATATTGAAAAATTGGATATCAATGAAGAAAAATCGCGACTGAACAATCATTTGATCTATTTTTTAGAGACATTGAATAATGAAAATAGTCAAGGCAGAAAATTGGGTTTTATTGTCCAGGAAATAGGAAGAGAAATTAATACCTTAGGCTCAAAATCCAATCATGCTGCGATGCAAAAAATTGTCATTCAGATGAAAGACGAATTAGAGCAAATTAAAGAACAAATTTTGAATGTTTTATAACTTAAAAGAGATTATTCGTTGGAAAAAGGAAAATTGATCATATTATCCGCACCTTCCGGTTCAGGAAAATCAACCATTATCAAGCAGGCGCTTGACAACGGATTGCCGTTGGCATTTTCCATATCGGCAACCAGCCGCTCTCCTCGTGGAAATGAAAAACACGGGAAAGAGTATTATTTTCTCAGTCCGGAAGCGTTCAAAGAGAAAATAAAAGACGATCAATTTATTGAATATGAGGAAGTTTACAAAGACAGATTTTATGGCACCCTAAAATCAGAAGTAGAAAAACAATTGGATAACGGGAAAAATATTATTTTGGACGTAGATGTGGCGGGCGGTTTAAACATAAAAAAGGCCTATGGAGCGCGCGCATTATTGCTGTTTATACAACCTCCTTCCATAGAAGAATTGCAAAGGAGATTGGAAAAACGAGGAACGGATTCTCCGGAAATTATTGCGGACAGAATATCAAAAGCGACTTTTGAGTTGAGTCTTGCACCACAATACGACCAAGTGATTATCAATGATAATTTAGAAAAAGCAATAAAAGAAACAATAGTATTAATTAATAAATTTTTAACACACACATGAAAATAGGAATCTTTCCGGGTTCATTTAACCCTGTACATGTAGGACATTTAGTCTTAGCGAATTACATTGTTGAATACGGCGAATATGATGAAATTTGGTTTCTAATCACTCCGCAAAATCCCGTCAAGGGAAAAGTTGAATTGATGGATCAGGAGTTTAGGCTGGCATTATTAGAAAAAGCCATCCGTGATTATCCAAAATTCAAAACTTGCACTGTCGAATGGGAAATGCCCCAGCCGACCTATACCATCAACACCTTGCAGAAACTTCGGATGCTATTTCAGGAAAATACTTTCGAATTGATTATCGGTTCGGATAATTGGGAGACTTTTCACCGGTGGAAAGATTACCAATTGATACTGAAAAATTTTAAAACATTGATATATCCTCGTTTGGGTACCGGTAGAATTTTTATCAATCATCCAAATGTAAGAATGACAAAAGGCGCTCCAAAAATGGAAATATCTTCTACTTTCATCCGTAAAGCCATCAGACAAGGAAAAGATGTACGTTTTTACATGCCTGAAGGCGCTTATGAAGAAATAGTCAACAGGAAGTATTTTCTACAGGAAGAGATACAAACGGAAAATACCGAAATTTAATTTTTAAAGAAATTGTTAGGAAGGCTACTATATTTTTAGTACCTTTGTAATTATTTTCCAAAAATAATGTAGATGAGCGTACAAGAATTAAGCGATCAGGAATTATTCCGCCGAAAAAGTTTGGATGATTTACGTAGTATGGGAATAAACCCATATCCGGCAGAAACGTATGAAGTAACGGCTTATTCCACAGAAATTAAAGACAACTTTAAGGACGATGGAGCCAGACGGGAAGTGCGTATAGCGGGACGAATTATGAGCCGAAGGATTATGGGAAAGGCTTCTTTCATTGAATTACAGGATTCGGCAGGGAGGGTACAGGTTTACGTAACGCGTGACGATATCTGCCCTGGCGAAGACAAGGATTTATACAATATTGTATTCAAAAAAGCCTTGGATATAGGCGACTTCATCGGTATCAAAGGCTTTGTTTTCCGCACGCAAATGGGAACCGTTTCCGTGCATGCGGAAGAGATTACCGTATTGGCCAAGTCATTGCGCCCGCTACCTATCGTAAAATACAAAGACGGTGTAGCTTACGACGCTTTTGAAGACCCTGAAATGCGCTGCCGCCAGCGTTATGTGGATTTGGTTGTGAACGAAGGTATAAAAGATATCTTCATCAAACGGACGCAGCTATTTAATTCCATGCGTTCGTTTTTCAATGAAAGAGGATATATCGAAGTCGACACCCCCGTGCTGCAAAGCATTCCGGGAGGAGCGGCAGCCCGCCCTTTCATCACCCACCACAATGCCTTGGATATTCCGCTTTACCTGAGAATCGCCAACGAATTATACCTGAAAAGGCTGATTGTCGGCGGATTTGAAGGTGTTTACGAATTTTCCCGCAATTTCAGGAACGAAGGTATGGATCGCAGCCATAACCCGGAATTTACAGTCATGGAAATCTATGTTTCCTACAAAGACTATAATTGGATGATGTGTTTCACCGAACAAATGCTGGAAAAAATAGCGCTGGAAACACTTGGAACAACGCAGGCAAAAACAGGGGATACACTTATTGATTTCAAAGCGCCTTACCGACGGGTTACAATGATAGACGCCATCAAAGAAAATACAGGCACGGATATCTCCGGCATGGATGAAGATCAACTCCGGGAAGTTTGCAAAAAATTGGGCGTTGAACAAGATAAAACCATGGGTAAAGGCAAACTCATAGATGAGATTTTCGGCAAAAAATGCGAAAACAAGTATATTCAACCCACTTTCATTACCGATTATCCGAAAGAAATGTCTCCGCTTTGTAAGCGACACCGCCACAATCCGGAACTGACCGAGCGTTTTGAGTTGATGGTTAACGGCAGAGAGTTGGCGAATGCTTATTCTGAATTAAATGATCCGATCGACCAAAGGGAACGTTTCGAAGAACAATTGAAACTTTCCGAAAAAGGGGATGATGAAGCCATGTTCATTGATCAGGATTTTTTACGCGCTTTGGAATACGGAATGCCTCCGACATCCGGTATGGGTATCGGCATGGATCGTTTGGCTATGTTGTTGACCGGTCAGTCTTCTATTCAGGAAGTTTTGCTTTTTCCGCAAATGCGCCCGGAAAAAGCGCATAAAAAAGAAGAATTAATTTAAAACAATTAATTTTATTCGTATGCAATTACCCAATAAAGTAGGTATCATGGGTGGCGGAAGTTGGGCCACTGCTATCGCGAAAATCATTTCGATGACGCAAACCAATTTCAATTGGTATATGCGCCGTCCGGATCAGATAGAAGAATTTAAAAATTTCGGACACAATCCCTCCTATCTCACAGGAGTCAGATTCAATATGGAAAATATCACATTCTACGATAATATCAACGATGTGGTACAGAATTGTGATATTCTGGTATTTGCGATTCCTTCTCCGTTTTTGAAACAGCATCTGCAAAAATTGAATACACCTTTGAAAGGTAAAATCATTTTGTCGGCCATAAAAGGAATTGTGCCGGACGAAAATATGCTGGTCTCGGAGTATTTTTCCACTTTTTACGACGTCCCTAAAGAAAATATTGCCGTTCTGGGAGGCCCCTGTCATGCAGAAGAAGTAGCCTTGGAACGACTGTCTTACCTGAACATCAATTGCGCCGACTTGGAAAGAGCGCAACTGATTGCGAAAATGTTCAATACTCATTTTGTGCGAACATCCGTATCGACCGATGTTACCGGTGTGGAATACGCTTCCGTACTGAAAAATGTCTATGCCATCGTGTCCGGAATCTGTCACGGATTAAAATACGGCGATAATTTTCAGGCTATTTTCATTTCCAATTCCGTTATCGAAATGGAACGGTTTATCAATGCGGTAATACCTTTGGGTAGAAATATTTGCGACTCGGCTTACTTAGGCGATTTATTGGTGACCGCCTATTCACGTTTCAGTCGAAACCGGATTTTCGGCACCATGATTGGAAAAGGATATTCGGTCAAAACAGCCCAGTTAGAAATGGAAATGATAGCCGAAGGCTATTTCGGCACCAAATGTATCAAGGAAATCAACAGTGAATACAATGTTGATATGCCGATATTGGACACGGTTCACGCTATTTTATACGAAAGAAAATCGGCCGTTCCCGCTATACGTAAACTGACGGAAACGTTTAAATGAAAAAATATGGAAAAAATATCTTTAGACATCAGCAAAACATTCAATACCATAAACCGGGAACAGGTTTATGCATTGTCTACAGCCGCAGAAGCTGCAAATACGGCATTAGAAAACGGTACGGGTAAGGGAAATGATTTCTTAGGCTGGTTACAACTGCCTTCTTCCATTACCGAAGATTTTCTCGACGAAATTCAGAAAACCGCTGATGCTTTACGCACCCGGTGCGAAGCGCTTGTGGTTATCGGTATCGGAGGAAGCTATCTGGGAGCCAAGGCAGTGATAGACGCCCTCTCCGGCGCTTTCGACAGTATGGATAATAAAAAACCTGTCATCGTTTATGCGGGACATAACATCGGCGAGGATTACTTGTACGAACTGTCGGCATTTTTAAAAGGAAAATCTTTCGGTATCATCAATATTTCGAAATCGGGAACAACAACCGAACCTGCTTTGGCCTTCCGGATTCTGAAAAAACAATTGGAAGAATCAGCCGGAAAAGCGGAAGCAAAAAACCGGATTGTAGCCATCACCGACAAGGCCAAGGGCGCTTTGCGTACCTTAGCGACAAAAGAAACTTACAAAACTTTTGTCATCCCGGATAATGTCGGCGGCCGTTTTTCGGTATTGACTCCCGTTGGCTTATTGCCTGTCGCCCTTGCCGGAATTGATATCAGACAATTGGTAAAAGGCGCTTCCGATATGGAAAAGGCAAGCGGTGGTCAGGCGCCTTTCGCCGAAAACATTGCAGCCCAATATGCAGCGACGCGGAATATCCTGTACCAACAAGGGAAAAAAATAGAGATTCTGGCGAATTTCAACCCCAAACTCCATTATGTAGCCGAATGGTGGAAACAATTGTACGGAGAAAGCGAAGGAAAAGAGCACAAAGGTATCTTCACGGCCTCCGTTGACTTTACCACGGATTTACATTCGATGGGACAATGGATTCAAGAAGGCGAACGCAGTATTTTTGAAACGGTAATCTCTGTTGCCAACCCTCAGTACAAGGTTGATGTGCCGGAAGATGCACAAGACCTCGACGGACTGAATTACTTGGTCGGCCAACGGCTTGATTATGTAAACAAAATGGCTGAGTTGGGTACGCAAATGGCACATGTGGACGGCGGTGTTCCCAATATAAAAATCACACTTCCGAAACTCAATGCATATTATATCGGTCAATTACTCTATTTTTTCGAAAGAGCTTGCGGCATCAGCGGTTATTTGCTGGGCGTGAATCCTTTTGACCAGCCCGGCGTGGAAGCCTATAAAAAGAATATGTTCTCTTTGCTGAAAAAACCCGTATAACAAGCGGTTATGATAAAAGCAGTACTATTCGACATGGACGGCGTACTTTACGACTCCATGTCCGGTCATGTGCAGGCTTGGTATGAAACCATGTCTGCTGTTGGCGTGCAGTCCGACCCGGACGATTTTTACCTGTTTGAAGGACGTACAGGTTATTCCACCATAGATATCCTTTTCAATCGCAATTTCGGACGGGATGCGACTGAGGAAGAGAAAAAATCCATTTATGCCCGCAAAACACAACGTTTTGTAGAATTAAACGCTCAGTCGAAACCGATGCCGGGTGCATTGGAGGTGTTGGAAAAAATCAGACAGGCAGGATTGAAGCGCATCATCGTTACCGGTTCCGGTCAAAGCGCTTTGTTCGATAATTTAGACGCACATTTTCCCGGCTATTTCGACAAAAACCTGATGGTCACAGCTTATGACGTCAAGTTTGGAAAACCCCATCCGGAACCTTACCTGATGGGATTGAAAAAGGCAAATCTCCATGCGGACGAAGCGATTGTTGTTGAGAATGCACCTTTAGGTGTGGAATCGGCCGTAGCCGCCGGCATTTTTACGATTGCCGTCAATACAGGCCCCTTACCCGACCAGACGCTTTGGGACGCCGGCGCAAATGCTTTGTATCTTTCCATGCAGGTATTAGCGGAAAATATTGAAAAACATATTCAATAGAATACAAGGCTTACCGATTCGTTGCCAACTTATATCTCTTCGACATAAAGCTGCATGTTTTCAAATTTAACCACGACAACCATTTTTCCGCTTTCTATAAAAGCCCGGTTGGATACGGAGTCATAGACTTCTCCTGCTAAAATCACCTTTCCTGAGGGGCGAAGTACGGTCAAACTTGTTCCCGTTTGTCCAACCAAGTTAAATTCTTTTGTATCTACGCTTCCGGAAGAAGATAAATCGGCCAATAAGGCGACCTTGCGGAACATTCCTTTTTCTCCGATACGGGAAGATAGCCAGAGTATGGCTATCAGGCTCAAGAGCATTCCCGACAGAACGGTAAGTACGGAACGTGTGATATCGGTCATTTGAACCCCTTTGAAAGAGAAATAGTCATTGTCAAGCAGGGCGAAAACCAATCCTGCCCCGATACAAATAGCGCCTGAGACCCCGGATATGCCGAATCCGGGAAAGACGAATACCTCCAAGGCGACTAAAATAAGACCCACAATGAAGACGATTATTTCCCAGTTTTGCACAAATCCGTCTACATACAGGGGCGTGAAATAGAGAAAAGCAGCGGTTATGGCCGCAGCAGTCGGGAACCCGATGCCGGGCGATTGCAACTCAAAATAGATTCCGGCTACGATAATCATAATCAGGACAGCCTGAAAAGCCGGATTCGTCAGGAAACCTTTTAGCCAGTCGAGAAAAGTAGGTTTGTATTCAAGTAATTGATAATCCGTATAACCCAGATAGCGGGCGATGACATCCGTCGTACTTTCGGCGATACCATCGCAGAATCCGAATTTTAATGCTTCTTGTGCGGTGAATGTCAATACTTTACCGGAATCAATAATATGGGGGATGTAAATTCTTTCATCCACCATGGCTTCGGCTATGAGGGGGTCGCGTTCCCATTTGTAAATGGTATCATTGCCATGGATTTCCATCGTTTTCCCATGCGATTCGGCGGTAGAACGAATGATGGAACGCATGTACGACTGGTATTTATCGGGCATGGCTTCGCCGTCGGCACCGTTGACAACGGTTGCAGCCCCGATATTGGCTCCTTGTCGCATGTATATTTTCTTACAGGCAATGGCGATTAAGGCCCCTGCCGATGCAGCGTTGTTGTCGATGAAAACATGTACGGGGATGGGATTGTACAATATGGCTGAGCGCATGGAATCGGCATCCACTACCGTTCCGCCGTAAGTATTGAGGTGAAGCAGGATGGCGTCCACCTTATTCGCATTGGCTTCTTTCAATCCGTTACTGAGCAAAATACGGGAAGTCGTATTAATTTCGGAGTTAATATTTATTTCATATATAACGGCTTGCCTTTTTTGTGCATAAAGATTGCAAACAAGCAGGAATAAGCAGAAAAAAATTACTGAATTTTTCATCATGGGTGTTTTCTAATTAGCATGGTACAAATATATACAATTTTTTTGTAAATCTATACTTCATGCGAAAATAAATGTGCTGATGTGCTCCCAACCCCTGAAGTGGGGGAGTAGAGATGTGCTGATTTTCATATGATGGGACAGATATATACATGATTGTTTCATGTAATTTAATCAAGGTATTTGCTTTTTTCTCATTTGGATGGCTTCTCAAGTAGGATAATTGATAAAGCTGTCAAGGTTTTATAAATAATTCATTAACTTTGCAACAGAATTATCAATAAT
>JAITNQ010000247.1 GCA_031290435.1 Candidatus Symbiothrix sp.
TCGGTTTCAAAAGTGATTTCTCCGTCTTTCAGTTGGGTCGACTTCTTCGCCCATTCATACAGGTTGTCATCGGCCGATTCGGCCAATACAAGCGTTATCTGTCCGCCCGTGATTTCGTGCTGCGGTTGCCCTTTGTAATCGGACGGTTGGGCGAATGTGATGCCGAAGTGTTCTACTTCGTACTGTTTACCTTCCAAAGTAAATTTGGCTACAATATGCGCTAAGTTCATTAAATTCATAATTTTAAGTTATTCAAAAGTCCATTCGTTATCAAAATCAATACCATTGCCGACGATTATTTTTTCGGCTTGGATGACCAATTTAGTGGATGTATAGCTTTGTCCTTTTTGCGTATAATCCACATCCATTCCCACGCAGGCTGCGTTTTGGAACAATATCTTTTCGAACGGGATATTCTCCGCGTCCAATACCACAATCATCCCGTCTGTGTATTTGCGGGATTGCAAAGCCCATTCAATTACGCCCGTAGGGGGCAACTGGGAGAGCGTGACATAGAGTGTGCCGCCATAAACCCTTGAGGTTATTTTCCCCTTGTAATCAATACCTTGCTCAAATGAAAAATTGCAATGCGAAATTTCATGTCCGCCTTTGATTAGGCTTGTAATGTCTGCGGCTCCGCCGCCAATGATTAAAAAACTTCGATGTCCGAACATAATTCAAATTTATATAGGTTATTAAAATAGATCAAAAATAGATAATAGCTTGAATATTTCTAAAAATTCAAGACACAAATATAAATATATTTATTGAAAAACCAACTATATATGTAAATTTATTTTTTTGATTTTCTCAATTTCAAATTTCTTATACAATAGCCAATTTACCGTCAAATCGAATAAAAAAACAGTTCCTATAGCTTAAAAATACTTGAAATTTTTGTTTATCTAAAGAATTTAATTATCTTTGACGTAAAATATAACGATAAAAAAATTTATTTATATACATACAATTATGTCAACAGTAACATTTAAAGGAGAATTAAAAGTGACCGTTTCCGGTCAATTACCGGCCATTGGCAGCGCTGCCCCGGCTTTTACCTTAGTAAAAAACGACTTATCGGAAGTGTCCCTCAAAGACCTCGCCGGAAAGATTATCATCTTGAATATCTTTCCCAGTTTGGATACGGGCGTTTGCGCCACATCGGTGCGCCGTTTCAACAAAGAAGCGGCAGTCTTGTCCGGCGTTCAAGTTTTAGCCGTATCGGCCGACCTGCCTTTTGCCGCAGGCCGTTTTTGCACGATTGAAGGTATCAACAAAGTTTATACCGGCTCTGTATTCCGCAACCCGGAATTTGCGGAAAACTACGGTGTATTGATGACCGACGGTCCGCTTAAAGGTTTATTGGCCCGGTCAGTGGTGATTATTGATGCAACCGGTAAAGTTGTCTACACCGAATTGGTGAGTGAAATCACCCAAGAGCCTAATTATGAAGCTGCTCTTGCTTGCTATCGGCAAATATCACATGAATGATAAGGCTGAAAAAATAACTGTCAGGACAGATTGAATCCGTCCTGACAGAAAAAGAAGTAGTGATGGGTCTTTTATTTTATTAAAATTGCGCCATAAAAGCATCCATTTCGGGTGCTTTTGCTTCTAATTCCTGTAAGAATTTGAATTGCGCAAGTGTGCGTTGCAGGTTATGCTTCGGCGAATGAATCTTGTAATAGGTATCGCCGTTGAGATAATCGGTCAGGAAACGCACCGTTTGCATATAAGTCAACAGACGACCTCCATAAGGCAATAACTTGATTTCAGAAGGCGTAAGGAAGTCTTTTGCCGTTTCCATATACCCACGGGTATAAGCCTCAAAAATTTCGGTATTGACTTTGATATTCGCTAAATTTGCATCGTCTTCCGCACCGGTATTACAGCCTGTACGAATGAAATCGCCTATATCGGAAAGTACAAAACCCGGCATCACCGTATCCAAATCAATAACACAAAGCACTTTACCATCTGCATCGAAGAGAATGTTATTTACTTTGGTATCGCAATGATTGATGCGCTTCTTCAACTTCCCTTCGCGGAACAATTTTTCCTGAATACACATAGCCTCGGCGCGTGCGTTAATTTCATCGACCAAGTCCTGTACTTCGACCAAGCGCCCGGCAGCATTAGCCGCCAGTGCATCCCTGAACTGCTGAAGCCGGAATTCCATATTGTGAAAATTAGGAATAATTTCACCCAAAACGCCATCGGGAATATCGGCCAACATCGACTGGAAACGGCCGAAAGCCTTGCCTGCTTCGTAAGAAAAGGCCGGATTAACCTCTTCGTAAGTCTTGCTGTCCGGGATGAAAAAACATACCCGCCAGTAGCTTTCCCCATCGAAATAAAACAGTTTTCCGTCTTTTGCCGGAAGAAATTTCAACACTTTACGGTCAATATCCGTTTCTCCTTTAGCTATCAGTTTCTTACGGATATGGGAAGTAACAATATCAATATTTTGCTGAAGGAGCGCTACATCCGTAAAAATATGGTGATTGATACGCTGTAGTATATATTTCGTCTCGCCATGCACGCCCACAGTTTTCAAAGTGTCGTTGATATGGCCGTTGCCGAAAGGTTCGACAGCAATCACTTTTTCATCCAATTGAAATTGGTCAAGAATAGTCAATAATTTTTCCATTATTCTACTATCCTTATTTAGCAAAAGTCAGTTTATCGGAACGGTTCCATGCGCCACGGGTAAAATCGGGAATCTGAACCGGCGCTGAATGATGGTCCAGCGAAATTTCCGTCAAAGGAATCAGACAACACCATTCGGCCAAATCGTAAACGTCCATGTCCAAAGGCAAACCGTTTTGCAGACAATAAATTAAACGATAGTCCATCACGAAATCCATGCCTCCGTGTCCGCCTACAGTTTTGGCTTTTTCTTCAATATCAGCCACAATCGGGTGTCTGTATTTCTCCATCAACGCTTTTTTGACGTCATCCGGAACGAAAGCATGTGCAGACAGGTTTTCATGATTGGCGGCGATAGCAGGATCAATATCACTTTTGTCCAAAGCGTATCCCGACACCGGATATTTGTTTGCAAAGCCCTTTGTGCCGGTCAATTGATACATCCGGTTATACGGACGGGGAGAGGTAACATCGTGTTCTATCAGAATTGATTTTCCTTTCTCGGTATAAATAAGGGTACAGGTATGGTCGCCATTCCTGAAACCGGTAGCGTCCCGTCCTGTTTTTTCCTTGATATAAGCGGGATTACCTATTGGTTTCGTATCCATGGAAACCAAGTAATTCAACTTGTCGCCCCGGTGGATATTCATTGCCTGACAGACAGGGCCTAAGCCGTGTGTGGGATAAACATCGCCACGGTGAATTTCGTTGAAATCCATGCGCCAATTGTCCCAGTATTGGTCCCAATAAGGTTGCAAACCATGGATGTAAGCGCCTTCACCGTGAATGACTTCACCCAATAAACCCTGTTGTACCATATTTAAAGTAGTCAACTCGAAAAAGTCGTACACACAGTTTTCCAATTGCATGCAATGTTTACGGGTCTGTTCGGAGGTATTTATCAAATCCCAGATTTCATCCATAGACATAGCTGCAGGCACTTCTATAGCAATGTGTTTGCCGTCTTTCATCGCCTGTACACCCATCTTGGCATGATTTTTCCAATCCGTAGCAATATAAACCAAATCGACATTGGGCAAAGCCGTCACTTTCCGCCAAATTTCTTCATCTCCATAGAACTCAAGCGCTTTTGGTAAACCTTTTCCGACTAACTTGCGGTTCACTTTTTCTACGTTTTCTTTCAACATATCGCAGAGCGCTACAATTTCAACACCCTCAATATGCGTCATTCTGTCCACGGCGCCCGGTCCACGCATACCCAAACCGATAAACGCAACCCGAACTGTAGGTATCGGCTTACAAGTTAATCCCACTACATCGGTCTGTCCGGCAGGACGCGGCGGCGCAGGCGTTTCAATTATCTGCGCCATAATCACATTCTTAGAGCCTGTAAACAAACAAACTACCACTAACAATAAAAATAAACTTCGTTTCATATAACTTAATTTAAATAAACAATAAAGGTACATATTCAGGCCACAAAGGTAGAAATTTTATTTTATATGTGCATAATTTGTTTTCCGGTTTTTTACCGCAAGGTAATATTGATCTCCGTGTCGTCTTCTATCTTGAACAAACGATCTTCGAATTCCAATAACTAATATTTAAAAATAATTTTAGCCAACAAATTAGCTGGTCTCAAATAGTAATGATAATTGTAAATGTTGAGCGATTGAGTAGTGTAAACATATTCTTTCTGGTTAAAGATATTGCTCCATAAGAGGGAATATTCTGTGTTCTTGGTTTTATAACTCAATCCACTATCGGCAAAAAACGAACCTTTGGAAAAGTTTTCTGTAAATGCATTTCGCAAATATTCAACTTGCATATTCACCGATAAACGATCGTTGAGAGCATAATAACATGAAAAATTCTGCGAAAAATAAGTAAGAGAGGAATGAATATTTTTTCTATCAGATTTAATGCAGTTGTTATTCTTCCGACAATTCATCTGATAAGTGACATTTACCTTGTTCCCTATGGTTAAATCAATTTTAGGATTCAACGTAAAAACTTCGGATACCTGTGGGAAAATGACCGATTGCTGGATGTTTTCGTATCCTGACAAAGCATAAACAAGGGTTAAAGAGATTTTACTTTTGATGCTGCTTATATATTTTCCTCCGTAAAGACGATATTGCCAACTTGAACTCCGACTGTTTCTTTGCTGATTGCCTGCAACAGAATGACCAATTCCCTCGAATTGTAAACTGCGTATGACATTCGATTGAGTAGATGCATAAGAAACGAGTGCATTAAAAAACCAAAATTTCATGTTTTGATAATTAATACCGGCAGAATGATTATGTTCCACTGTCTTACCGAGGATTCCGAATGCCGTCCTCTGTATATTCCTGTAATTAAGCATTATGTAGGATTGGGTAAAATCTAGTAGATCACCTCGTTGCGTGGTCATATATCGGGAAGTGACATTTGCCGTCAGGAAAGGGTTAAATTCATAGCGTAATTGCAAAAAGGGATTTATATAGAAAATAAACAAATCTTTTTTGTTTTTGTAAACAATATCTCGGATAAATATTTCTTGCAAAACAAACGGAGCCTGTAAAGACAGAGAAAAATCTCCACTTTTATAACTATAAGTCGGCGTCAATGTCGCTCTCAGATAATCAAAAGAGAGGTCATTGCATGTGCTGTCTGCATATTGGCTTGATTTTAATTCGGAATTCATCTGTTCCAAAGAAGCTTCGGCATTCACATTCAAACTCAGCATTGATTTTCGGTTAATATGGGAAAAAGACGTCTTATTAGTCGTGTATAATCCCGACCTAAAAACAGATTGTCGAATGATAGAATCGGTTGGATCGGAATAGATATCTACAGATTGAGGTAAAGAAGAATATCGAACATAAGACTGTATGGAAAGTGCTCTTTTGGGAAATCTTTTTACAAGTCGAAGGTTGTTTTCCAACAAATATTCGGATAAGTTATACTGTTCGTGCATAGTCAGATTATTCAATACTGTTACATCTGAACGGATCAGGTTTACTTTTCCATTCAACCGGTCGTTTATAAAATACCAGTCGGTATTGTTTTTATACTCTAAAGAAAAATCCATTTCGTTGCTTTTACGCTCTGAGAATTTTAATTCCTGAATGTACAGGGCGCTGTCTTTGAGAAAATAAGAAATGTTTTGTTCCCCTTTTTCCTCTATTTTGTCACGCAAATAATTGACATTCAGTTTTAGATGCTTATTATCCGCTACTTTTTGCAGGTAATTCAAACTTAAAATATGTGTATTATTGAACAAATAGCGATTGCTTTTCAGGGGCGGATTGCCTACGGGATCACCGTGCAACAAACCGGTCGGAGGCGAAGCGTGAGGGATTCCGACTCCTATGTTGAATTCAGTCAATTCCAGACGTAAATCATTTCCGGTATTGTTGGTTTTGTACGTCAATATTGATTGGTGCGTACCACTGAGATGCATAGAGAAAACATTCATGTCCCATAAAAAATCTTCAAAACTGCCGACTCCTACAGATACAGTACCGAAAGGCTTCAATATCCGGTCTTTTTTCAATTTCAGGTTAACGGCGATTTTATCCGAATCCGAAATATCCTTCAAAGCCTTTACCGGTTCAAAATGTTCTATTACTTCCACATTCTGAACAACATCCACAGGAAGATTATCGGTTGCAATCCGGTATTTGCCTCCCAACAAGTCCAGATTTTCAATCATGAACCCATTGATAGGTTTGTCGTTGTACGTGATTGCTCCTTTATCGGTCACGTCAAAACCGGGTAATTTTTTCAGGACATCCCCAATGACACGATCTTTCCCTGAAGAAAACGCATCCACCCGAAAAACGAGTGTATCATCCCCTTTCCTCCATACCGGAGGAGAGCGGATGACAACTTCTTTCAATTCGATTTCTTTCTCAGGAAGCCGAAAATTGATTTTCAGAAATTGATTCTTGATGCACATTGTTTGGGTTTCATATCCTAATGAAGACACTGTAAGAATGAGACTGTCTTCCTCTGATACGAATCCGATGCGATAAAAACCGTTTTTACCGGAAACACAATACCCTATATCCTCACCGTTTATGGCAGACAATACAACGCTGGCGCCACTGATGGCTTGTTTCCCTGAAAAGTTCCAAATATTTCCTTCTATGAAGGTTTGAGCGCAAATCATTTCCGGTATCAGGAACAAACCAACAATAAAAAATATTTTCAATTCTCTGTCAATTCAAGAGGTATATACTGAATCGCAGGGAGAACTGTCCCGATTCTCACATGACTGTTTGTAGCTTCTAAAAATCCCTTGGGATCATCGTAATACGCCTTTTCTCTTCGGTTATATTCTTTTTTCGTTATCTGAACGGTTTTGTTTCGGTCGATATAAATATCCGTCGTATGGTTCTCTTTCTTAACCGAAATACATTCGAAAGAAAAATAGTGATTACTGTCTTCCACTTTGAATATCAGTCCGGGAAGTCCTGTAAATTTCCAAGGACCGGCGCTTACTGGTATTTCCGGAGTGTACCAAGCCTCATAATTGCGTCCTCGAAAAAAAGTTTCCGCTTTTTTGCAAAAATAGCCGCTAATAGTCGCTGTATCGCTAAGTAATTTCCAATTGGGAACAAGCAGTGTTTCTTCATAGATGCAAGCCGGCAACATTATAAACTCAATGATTGTTATTTTCCCTTCCGGGTAATTCCGAAACAAGGCATTGTTGGAGAAAAACAGAGTAGATTGACTATTATTTTTACGCAAAGAATCCATAATCTGACGTTGGGAATCCGAATTTTCTCTTTTACGGTCTTTGGAATCTTTTGCTTCAAAATATTTCGATACCTGATCGCCGATCTCAAGCAACATCTCTGTTTGTAGCTTACGGTCATTAACGGTGTCTTTTATGACGGATTGCCGGTAACGGCAAACGAGCCAAGCTTTATCTAATACCTCTACCTTGGAAAAGTCATTCAAAATTCTTCTCTGCGACTGTGCCTGTAAGTCTGCTGAAAATAGCAAAATGCCTAATACAATAATAAAAATTTGTCTCATTTTGATAAAATCAATAATATTTATAATTAAACTATATTCAAAAAACAAGTTTCGAGTACAAAGGAAATTGGTTTAAACTATCTGTGCAATACCATAATTTTGGTATTTTTATTTTTTTATAAGAAGAGTCGGTCAGATCATTTACCGCAAGGTAATATTGATCTCTGTGTCGTCTGCTATCTTGAACAAACGATCTTCGAATTCGGGCGGACCGAACATTCCTTTGGCATTGTTGCTGAAACCATACTTTTCTTTCGGAATACCAAACGCGCCCGTGTCTAATTTCTTGTTGTCGTTTTCGTCCTGAAAAACCGACACGGCATATTCTCCGGCAAGGATTTTTTCAAACACGACGGTAATGCTCTCCGATTCGATTTTCTCCATCTCAGCTCCCACCTGTTTGCTTTCTTTGTCGTACAATGCCACCATAATATGGCCTTTTACATTCTCAATTCCGTCTATGACAACGGTTAATTTGTTTTGTGCGCTGAGCGTGCTTGTTGCAAGCAGCATCAACAGGAATAATTTTGTTTTCATACGGACATAATTTGTTTTTTAAAGGTCGTATGGAACCCGCAACATGT
>JAITNQ010000006.1 GCA_031290435.1 Candidatus Symbiothrix sp.
CAATGTGGGTTAAGCACTATCAGGTTAGATGGACTATAGAGGTATTTTTCAAGGAAGGAAAAGGATTATTGAATCTGGGTGGGTGTCAGTCGAGCAATTTTGATGCACAGATTGCAGAGCATGTTCTTCCAACCGGACAAGTTCCTGCTCTATTCCTCCCGTTCCGAAACTGCGAATCACCTTGCTTTTGCCATAACGCTTGCTGATGACCTGAACACTAACTGTGCCTGTTTTGTTCAGCTTCCTGCGTACATACATACCGCAAAGTTACGACTTTTTCTCCACGGGACACCCAAATAATGAAAAATTACTTCGTATCTGTCTGATTACCAATAGGCGTTTTTTGAAATTTCAAATTGTGCGGAAAACAGGAGGCTCCGCCGGACACTTGATGAACGGCTTTGAGGGCTGTTTGTTGAGATAATACAGACCATAGTGGCCGTTTTGGAAATAGATGCGGACGAATTGCTTGAAAAATTAGTGACTAATCCTGCTGTTGAACAAATGATAGCCAATATGCTCGAAAATCAGCTCCAAGAGGCCGGTTGATGAAAATGGAAGATGTATTTTATTTATATACAAAGAATTAGTAAATTAACACTTCTCGTTATTAATTCTTTGTCAATAGATTATGGAGAAGTACGAAACATTAGTAAGTTATTAATTATTAGTTCTTTCATCAGGAGTTTCCACTGTTTTCGATTTCATCCAAACTGACCAACTTATTAACGATAGCATAAATAGTCAGACCGGCGGTACTGTGGATTTGCAATTTGCCTGCAATATTCCGGCGATGGCTGATAACTGTATGTGAAGAAAGGTGCAATCTTTCGGCAATTTCTTTGTTGGTTAATCCTTTAATAACACAGATGATGATTTCTTTTTCGCGGATGGTCAGGGCTTCGTGTTTTTTCTCTTCTTCAGGTTCAATAATCAGTTTGGTCAGTTTTTCATTGATTTGCTCGGCGGAATCGTAAATAGAAATGACTTCGTCGTAAGTTCTCAGACTGATTGTATCCGGAAGGGCATTTAGCAAAGCAATACATTTCAGTTGCGGATTGGTCGATTCTTTCTTGATTTGTTGCAAGGAAAACATGCCGAAAATCGAAGGATTGATAATCAGGATATCCGGTTTTTGCCACGACAGAGACGAACGCAATTGTTCCATGTCCTTTATTTCGTAAACATCCATCTGAAAGGTATTCAAGCGATGCAGTACCGATAGCATACCGCTTCGGATTATAATCGAGGGTTCTATCAGGGTAATTTTGACGGGATGACTCATAGAGGCTTGCGAATTTTGTTTTCCAAAACTTCGATAGCCGGAAGGAACAAATGTTCTTCTACCGCATTGTGTGAAGCCAAATCGTTCTCACAGTTGAATATATCAAAAAGAACGCCGTTGATTTTATTGGCATGTTTCGCCGGATAATATTTTATCAGAATATTTTTGAACTCCGACAGACGCATTTGTATTTGTTCGTGTTGTTTGCAGAAGATAACAGGCGACTTATCGCCGATTTCTCCTTTTAACAGAGATTGTACGTAGGGAAATATTTTATTATCCTCATTCTGCGTATGTTTTCTTAAAGCAGCAACGAATTTGTCGAAATATCCGAGAACCGCTTTATTTAAATCGTCGTTTCCTTCGTTCAAGGCATCGACCAATTTTTCCCGCATCTCCGGCAAACGGAATTTCAGAAAATAATTATGCGAATGATAGAGATAATCAATCAAACATGTTAAGGAAAGCGTAGGTTGTTCCGGTCTAATCAATGTATTTTCATGCTCCATCAAGTTGATTATCGCCAAAAAAGTGGCAATATCCACTTCATTTTCACGACATACTTCGCCAATGCTTTTATCGCCAAAGCCCAAAGCAATACCGAAGCGACTCATGACCAACAATGCGTGAAAATTTTCACTGACCAAATCAATCATCGCATCCGACTCCCTGTATTTTCCTATTCTGAATTTGTTCATGTTTTATTTTACGGGACAAAGGTAATAATTAAAAATCAAATTTCGACTACCTAAAAATGATTAATATTAGGTATAAATATACCTACTTATTGTGATTTTATAGGTTTTTATAATGAAATACCTTTGCAAAGTCAAAACTTGGTCAAATGAAAGCAAAATTTATCATCTTTTCTTTGTTATTAATTACCGCATTTTTTGCGGAGATTAAGGCACAAACCAACGATTCGACATCTGTTTCTTTTCTAAAAAATAAATCCCGCTTTACAATGGGAGGATACGGGGAAGCGGTCGTTCAACGCATGTTTTTCAGTGACAATGTACAACGTTACGCTTATCCCGAAAGTCATAAAGACGAAAGTCACGGTCGTTTCGATTTGCCGCATGTTGTGATTTATACGGCTTACGATTTCGGAAAAGGATGGAAATTCTCATCCGAAATAGAATTTGAACACGGCGGCTCCGGTGGAGCTTACGAAATAGAAAAGGAAGAAACCGGCGAATATGAAGCCGAACTTGAAAAAGGTGGAGAAGTTGCTTTGGAACAATTCTGGATAGAAAAAACATTTTCC
>JAITNQ010000016.1 GCA_031290435.1 Candidatus Symbiothrix sp.
GTCTTTTGGTCAAACAGATAAGTACTATCGCACGACATACGCATCATGTTGAGATTGATCAGCAATCGTTGTCGGTCTTTTTCGGGCAGGAAACCCAATTTCCGCCATTTATATACCAAATTTCACTCTGCCATTGGTATTTTAATGAAGTTGGACAGATAATCAACACCTTTTCTATACCTGTTTCCTTGCGTAACAGTTGACAAGTCCCGATTGCCTGAATGGTTTTACCCAGACCCATTTCATCAGCGATAAGGCTTCGACCGGCTTCAAAAGCAAAACGGACGCCTTCCAGTTGATAAGGAAAAAGCGTAGCGCTCATCAACCCGGCAAAAGCTTCCGCTTTATTTTGCTTTCCAACACGGATTTTCACTTCGCGACCATTTTGGTAGGAGAGGTACACCGAGGTATAATCGGGAATATGTTCTTTGTTCAGACCGGATATTCCGGGTTTATTTTTTAAATGGTAGATAACCGCCTCTAAATGTTTGCAGGTACCCAGAAATTAGTCTTTTGCTCGTTTTTATGGACATTGGAATAAAGGTAATGGTTCTTGAAAAATAAAAAATATAGTCGATAAATGTATCATTTTCAAAGGTTCATTTTCAAATCATTTCTTTCCTGCTCGTTGAACATTCAATGTATTTCTTTCCCAAAAAACGCCGTCCGAATACCCTTGTATTACTTTGTCGGTACTTGCCATGTCAAGTCGTTTTTCAGCCCAACACGCATATTCTTTGTTCATTTCAATACCACAATATTTTCGTCCTAATTTTTTTGCCACAACAGCTGTTGTTCCGGAACCCAGAAAAGGGTCAAAGACAACACCGTCTTTCGGACAAGAAGCCAAGATCAATTTGGCGATTAATTTTTCGGGTTTTTGGGTGGGATGATCGGTATTTTCCGGCATAGACCAATATGGAATACTGATATCATCCCAAAAATTAGACGGATATGTCAACCTGAAATTCCCTTCATCCGTTTCTTCCCAATCTTTAGGTTTCCCATTTTCTCGGTATGGAGCGATAACTTTCCGTTTTTGTTTCACCGATTCAACATCAAAATAATAATTCTTCGCATCTTTTACCCCAAACCAAATATCTTCCATCGCATTTTTCCAATTGTGCAAAGCGCCTCTTCCTTTTTCTCTTTGCCAGGTAATCCGATTAAGGACTGTTAAATTTTCTTCCATTACCTGTTGCAAGGCAGCTGTACATTTCCAATCTCCACACAGATACAATGACCCTTCAGGTTTCAGTAATGATACGACTTTAGGAAACCAAGCATGAAGATAGTCAAGATATTGGTCTTTTGATGAAGTTTTAAATGTAAAATCATTAAATTTTTTGGTTAAATTGTAAGGGGGATCAATAACAATAAGGTCTGCAAATTGCTTGGGCAAGGAATCAATGATGTCGAACAAATCATTGTTAATCGTTTTGTTCAATATATCATCCGCTTCAATAGCAGCATTTTCCTTGAAACGACATAGCTTTTCCGAAAAAAAATGATATTCATCCGCCGTTAAAATAATTGTTTGATTTCTGGCCGCTCTTTCTTTTTCTACCATATTTACCAGTGTTTGAAAGTGTTTTTTAACGGCAAAATTACATTTTTTTTGAGATTTATCACCCTTATTTTGTGAATAAAAATAGAAAATTCAACACTTAGCTTGCTTTTGTGTGTGTTATATTCAATAATTATTTTTATTTTTGTGGAAATTATTTAAAGATTATCATGGAAGAATCGTGCAATTTAGTGAAGATTTACGAACATTCGTTTCGCAAGCATTTTGATCTGCCTGCCTTAAGTGATTATGGCACAGACAAAATTTATACTTATAAAGATGTTGCGGTAGCAATAGAAAAGTTACATATCCTGTTTGAAGCAAACGGCATCAAACAAAAGGATAAAATTGCGCTTGTCGGGAAAAACTGTAGTTACTGGGGCATAATTTTTATGGCCACGGTTACTTACGGGGCGGTTATTGTCCCCATATTACAGGATTTTTCATTCGATGATGTTCAACATATCGTCAATCATTCGGATTCAACGCTCTTATTTGCCACCGATTCCATTTTGAAAAATTTGGAAAAGGAAAAAATGCCTGCTTTGAAAGCGCTTTTTGCCATCGTGGACAATGGTTTGTCCGGCAAAGATGGCGTAGAGGCATTGGATGAAGAATTGTCTGCAAAATTTTCCGCTAAATTCCCATCGGAATTTACACCGGAAGATATCAACTATTCCAGTTTCCCGGACAATCAGATTACGATACTGAACTACACCTCCGGTACAACCGGATTTAGCAAGGGGGTATTGATAACCGCTGACAATCTGGTCGGCAATTTATTGTTTGCGCACAATGAAATAGAGCTTAGAACCGGACACAAACTCTTGTCTTTGCTGCCTTTGGCTCATACTTACGGCTGCGCATTCGAATTTTTGTTTCCCATTATGGAAGGTTGCCATGTCACGCTTTTGGGCAAAACACCTGCTCCTAATATTCTGATGAAAGCTTTTGCGCTCACAAAGCCGAACCTGATTATTTCCGTCCCCCTTATTCTGGAAAAGATATACAAGGGGATGATTCTGCCCATGGTAAGCAAACCGGCCTTGCGAATAGCGCTTAAACTGCCCATTTTGAACGGATTCATATACAAAATCATCCGGAAAAAACTCATGGAAGCCTTCGGAAATAACTTTATCCAGATAGTAATCGGAGGAGCTCCTTTAAACAAAGAAGTAGAGAATTTCCTGCTGAAAATCAAATTCCCTGTTTCGGTGGGTTATGGTATGACCGAATGTGCTCCTTTGGTTAGTTTTTCGCTTTATGAGAATTATATAAAATATTCCAGCGGAAAACTATTACCCTGTATGCAAGCCAGAATCGATTCTCCCGACCCTTTTCATATAGCCGGAGAGATTCAGTTAAAAGGCCAAAATGTAATGGTCGGCTATTATAAAAATGAAGAGGCTACCCAAGCTGTTTTCACGGATGACGGTTGGTTGAGAACCGGAGACTTGGGAACCATCGACAAAGACAATAATATCTTTATCCGTGGACGTTCCAAGAGCATGCTGCTGGGCGCAAGTGGACAAAATATTTATCCCGAAGAAATAGAGGCGAAATTAGCCAATCTTCCCTATGTTCAAGAAAGTTTGGTCGTACACAAAAACGGCAAATTGGTAGCATTGGTAGTTCCGGATTACGACGCGGCAAAAGCGGCGAATATCAACGCGCAAAACCTGCAAAAAATAATGGTTGAAAACCGGTCGCATCTCAATAACATGCTTGCCTCTTATGAAAAGATAACAGAATTTCAGTTAGTAGAAAAAGAATTTGAAAAAACGCCCAAAAAGAGTATTAAGCGTTATTTATACACTAATTCTTAATTCTATACGGATGAAAACAAAAGAAGAAATCGTAGAAAATTGGTTGCCCCGGTATACCAAAAGGCCGCTTGAAGATTTTACATCTTATGTGTTATTAACCAATTTCAGTAAGTATGTAGAAATTTTTGCTGATTACTACCATGTTCCCATCATAGGACAGGACGGCAATATGCCGAATGCATCCGCCGACGGCATCACCATTATCAACTTTGGGATGGGGTCGGCCAATGCTGCTACCATCATGGATTTACTCAGCGCCATCAAACCGAAAGCCAGCCTTTTCCTCGGAAAATGCGGAGGACTTAAAAAGAAAAATTCTTTGGGCGACTATATCCTTCCTATCGCAGCTATCAGAGGAGAAGGAACTTCCAATGATTATTTTCCGCATGAAGTGCCCTCCTTACCGGCATTCAGCCTTCTTCGCGCTGTTTCTTCTATTGTACGGAATCATGGGAAAGACTATTGGACGGGCACTATTTACACTACCAATCGCCGGGTGTGGGAGCATGATAACGAATTCAAGGAATATCTCCTGAAAATCCGTGCCATCGGCGTGGATATGGAGACCGCAACGCTTTTCACAGCCGGTTTTGCCAACCAGATACCTACCGGCGCACTGCTGTTGGTCAGCGACCAACCGATGATTTCGGAAGGAATTAAGACAGAAAAAAGTGACAAACAAGTCACACAAAACTTTGTGGAAGAGCATGTTCATATCGGTATTGAGTCTTTGAAAACGATTATTGAAAACAAAGAAACGGTGAAACACCTCCGTTTCGAATGGTAATTTACGATGGCGAAAGAATTGGGATTTGAAGAAATAAAAGTAAATATCCGCGCAAAGAAATTTGCGCCCGTCTATCTGTTTCAAGGTGAAGAAGCCTATTTTATCGACCAATTGACAAATTTATTGATTGAAAATGTCTTGGATGAGTCGGAACGAGATTTTAACCAGTCTGTTTTCTATGGCTTAGATACGGATGTCGGAACCATTATCAGCGCTTGTAAACGCTTCCCAATGATGGCGGAGCAGCAATTAGTGGTCGTCAAAGAAGCGCAAAGCCTGAAAAATATCGACGATTTGGTGCATTATGTCAAGAAACCCATGCACTCAACCGTTTTAGTCATCAATGTCAAATACGGAAAATTAGACGGACGGAAAAAATTGTCGGGAGAAATAGACAAAACAGGCCTTGTGTTTGAGTCTAAAAAATTATACGATAACCAAGTCCCACCTTTTATTACCTCCTTCCTCCACGAACGCAAGGTGAAAATTGACTTGAAAGCGGCGCAGTTACTGACCGATTATTTAGGAAACAATTTAAGTAAATTGGTCAACGAAATGGAAAAACTGATCATTTCTCTTCCGGAAAAAGACGCCGCTATTACCACCGAATTGATTGAAAAAAACATTGGTATCAGCAAGGATTACAACAATTTTGAATTGCAAAAAGCGCTGGCGAACAAAGATGTGCTGAAAGCCAACCGAATCGCCTTTTATTTTGAACAAAATCCGAAAAACAATCCGCTGGTGGTAGCGTTGACCACCCTGTTCAATTTCTTTTCCAACCTGATGATTTGCCATTATGAAAAAGACAAAAGCCAAGCACATCTAATGTCGCTTCTCGGATTCCGGTTCCAGTTGCAAATCGTCGACTATCTGCAAGCGCTCCGTAATTATTCGCCGCTCAAAACCATGCAAATCGTTTCACTGATACGTGAATGTGACGCTAAATCCAAAGGAGTAGACAATGCATCCGTTCCCGATGCCGGATTACTCAAAGAATTGTTATTCAAAATTGTCCATTAGGAGATGCATTCAACGCCATATATTCCGTAGTAGACATGCCATATTGTTCTTTGAAGAGCTTGTTTTCGCGGGAAAAATGGATGATTTCTCATTATTTTTAAAAAAAACAATATTTTATGCTTATATTTGCAAGGTAAGCATTGTTTATTTAAAAGTATTTATTTAATTTTGCAACTTATAAAAATTAGTAACAACACAATAAAACGTATGTCCATTTCCGGAAAAATTAAAAGCGCGTTGATTTCGGTTTTTCATAAAGATGGTTTAGATGAAATTCTTGAAAAATTAAATAAAGGCGGCGTCAAATTCTATTCAACCGGAGGTACCCGTGATTTTATCGAATCGCTGGGTTATTCGTGTGAAGCAGTAGAAAGTTTGACCGGTTACCCTTCCATTTTAGGTGGTAGAGTAAAAACCTTGCACCCTAAAGTCTTTGGAGGAATATTGAACCGGCGGGATAATGAATCCGATAAACAACAAATCGAACAATACGAAATTCCGGAGATAGATCTGGTAATCGTAGATTTATATCCATTTAGAGAAACAGTAGCCTCTACGGCAGACAACGATGAGATTATAGAAAAAATAGATATCGGTGGAATTTCTTTGATCCGGGCGGCAGCCAAAAATTATAAGGATGTGATCATTGTCGCTTCTAAAGAACAATACGGTCCTTTGGATAATTTACTGTCCGAAAACGGGCCTGTTTCTACCTTAGAAGAACGCAAATGGTTTGCAAAAGAAGCTTTTGCTGTTTCCTCTGCTTACGACGCCGCTATTTTCAATTACTTCGACGAAGAAGAAGGTTCTCATTTCCGCTTCACCGAAGACAATGCCAAAAATTTACGTTACGGAGAAAATCCCCACCAAAAGGGCATTTTTTACGGCGATTTTGAGGCTATATTCGAACAGTTACAAGGGAAAGAAATTTCATATAACAATTTGTTGGATATTGATGCAGCCATCACGTTGATGTCGGAATTCGACGAATTGACTTTTGCCGTACTGAAACACAACAATGCTTGTGGAATCGCTTCCCGCCCAACCGTAAAAGCCGCTTGGGAAGCCGCTTTGGCCGGAGACCCGGTATCTGCTTTCGGAGGTATTCTGATTTGCAATGCGCCTATCGACAAAGAGGCGGCTGAAGAAATCAACAAAGTTTTCTTTGAAGTTATCATTGCTCCTGACTATGATACAAGCGCTTTATCAATTCTGATGCAGAAGAAAAATCGGATTATCCTGATACAAAAAGAGAATCCGCTCCTGAAATCTCAATTCCGATCCTTGTTGAACGGCGTTTTAGTCCAAGACAAAGATTTAAATATTGAAACAGCAGCCGATCTGAAAGTGGTAAGCCAAAAATCACCCACCGAACAAGAAATTGTAGATTTGTTGTTTGCCAATAAGGTGGTAAAAAACACCAAATCGAATGCAATTGTATTGGTAAAAAACAAACAACTCTGTGCCGGAGGAACAGGACAAACTTCACGGGTCGACGCGTTGAAACAAGCGCTTACCAAAGCGATATCTTTCGGTTTTGATTTACAGGGAGCCGTCATGGCTTCCGATGCCTTTTTCCCTTTCCCCGACTGTGTGGAAATTGCAGATAAGGCAGGAATAAGCGCCGTTATCCAACCCGGAGGCTCTGTTAAAGACAATTTAACAATAGACTATTGTGATACACACAATTTGGGGATGGTGATGACCGGAATTCGTCATTTTAAACATTAATAACAAAAAATAAACATGGGATTATTTTCATTTACTCAAGAAATAGCAATGGACTTAGGAACCGCAAATACCATTATACTTTGCAATGGTAAAGTTGTGGTTGACGAACCTTCAGTAGTTGCTTTAGATGATCGGAGCGATAAAGTTTTGGCAATAGGAAAAGAAGCGCAACGGATGGAAGGGAAAACACCTGCAAAAATTAAGACTATACGTCCACTGCGTGATGGCGTAATTGCGGATTTTAATGCTGCAGAACAAATGATTCGCGGATTAATCAAAATGATTAATAATAAAAACCGTTTTTTCTCTCCTTCCTTGAGAATTGTCGTTTGCATTCCGTCAGGAAGTACGGAAGTAGAAATCCGCGCTGTACGAGACTCCGCCGAACATGCAGGAGGTCGTGATGTATACATGATCTACGAACCGATGGCGGCAGCTATTGGTATTGGTTTGGACGTGGAAGCGCCGGAAGGAAATATGGTAGTTGATATAGGTGGCGGAACAACCGAGATTGCAGTCATCTCCTTAGGCGGAATTGTTTCGAACAAATCTATCCGTATCGCCGGTGACGATTTGACGCAGGATATCATTGATTACATGGGTCGTCAGCACAACCTGAAAGTCGGTGAACGGACGGCGGAATTAATCAAGATTAATGTAGGCTCCGCTTTGGTACATCTGGAAGAACCGCCCGAAGATTATATCGTTCGCGGCCCCAACCGTATGACGGCTTTGCCGATGGAAGTGCCCGTTTCCTATCAGGAAATCGCACACAGCTTAGATAAATCCGTTTCAAAAATAGAAATGGCCGTCCTAAGCGCTTTGGAAAGTACACCGCCCGAATTATATGCCGATATCGTCCGTAACGGAATTTATCTGGCAGGTGGCGGCGCCCTGTTGAAAGGTTTGGATAAACGTTTGACGGATAAGATAAATATTACTTTCCATATCGCAGACGATCCCCTGCATGCTGTGGCAAAAGGTACCGGAATCGCATTGAAAAATATCAACAAGTTTAATTTTCTGATACGATAATTGAAGAATTTAGTCCAATTTATTCTCAAAAATATTCATTGGTTATTATTTTTCTTCTTGCTATTTCTATCGGTATTTTTTCTGATTCGGAATAATGACTTTCAGCGGAGCAAATACTTGTCGGTTTTCCATGAAATAGCAGGTAAGGTATATATTGTTTCCAATAGTGTTGAATCCTATATGAACCTGAAGACCGGTAATGCCGACATGGCGAAGCGAATCGCAAGCCTTGAACAGGAAGTCAAAATTTATCAGAAAAAAATTGAAAAATTAACCGATTTTCTCGACTCGAATGAAATTGGATTCAATACGGATTCATTAACCATTTACCGTTATATTACTGCGCGGGTGATCAATAACAGGGTATCCGGCGTAGAGAATTTTATTACGCTGAACAAAGGTTCTTTGGATGGCATTGAAAAAGATATGGGCGTATTGACTACAAAAGGAATTGTAGGGGTTGTCATGAATGTCAGCCCTCATTTTTCAGTCGTTATTACGGTTTTAAATTCCGAATACAATCCGAGTTGTAAAACCAAAGGAAGTAACTACTCCGGTCCTTTGGTATGGGACGGAAAAGATTCGCGCTATACCTATCTGAAAGAATTACCGACACATGCTGCTTATAACATTGGCGATACAATTGTAACCAGCGGCTATTCTACTATTTTTCCCGCAGGAATTCCGGTAGGGATAATTGAGAATTTTTCCCGACAAAAAAATGATGATTACAATTCATTGAAAGTAAAATTATTTACTGATTTTGCCACTTTAAGTGAAGTGTTAGTTGTTGAGAACAAACTGAAAGAAGAACAAAAAAATATTGAGAAAGAAGTAATTAAAGAATGAAAAAATTTCTGTTCCGCCAGATATTATTGTTCGTCCTCCTCGTATTTTTACAAGTGTGGCTATTCAACAATATCCATTTGTTCGGCTTTGCCACACCTTTATTATACATCTATTTTCTGATAAAATTGCCGGTCAATAGCAATCGCAATACGGTGTTGTTGTTGTCGGCATTGCTGGGATTTTTTATTGATATTTTCGAATATACATGGGGCTTAAATATGTTCGCAATGACCGTCACAGCCTTTCTCAGGTATTTTTTCCTGAAATTATTTGCACCGAGAGATATTTTCGATGAATACATCCCTTCTTTTAAGACATTTGGTAAACAGATGTTTATACGGTATGCCGGGATTTTGACGCTGGTTCACATTCTGATTTTGTTTACGACAGAATCTTTGTCGTTATTCGACCCTCTGCGTCTGTGTTTGCGGATTGCAGGCAGTTATATCCTCACGATCCTACTTATCTTTGCGCTCGACAGTCTGAATTTTGAATCCTTAAAGAAATGAAACAAATAAATTTTGATTTGGCAAATCGAAAAAAATACATTCTTTATTTTGTCTGTTTGATTATTTTAATCTACATTATACAGCTATTCAAATTACAGGTTTTAGACACCAATTATAAACAATGGGCGGACAGTAATGCGTTTTTAAATAAAAAACTTTATCCATCGCGTGGCGTCATGTACGACCGGAACGGGAAATTGCTCGTTTACAATCAGCCGGCCTACGACATAATGGTTGTTATGCGGGAAACAGGAAAAATAGATACCTTTACTTTTTGCAAAGCCGTAAATATCTCTATCGAAGATTTCAGGAAAAAACTGGCCGATGTCAAAAACCGAAAATTAAATCCGGGCTATTCTTCTTATACACCCCAAACATTTCTTACGCAATTAGGAACGAAAGAATACGGTATCTTGCAGGAATCTATCTATAAATTTCCGGGATTCTACATCCAAAAACGAACAGTAAGGGAATATAATTACAAAAATGCAGCGCATGTTTTGGGATATATCGCCGAAGTAGACAAGCAAAATTTAGCGGAAGAAGATTACTATATCCGTGGAGATAACATAGGAAAAACCGGTGTGGAAAAATATTATGAATCCTATCTTCGTGGAACCAAAGGCATCGAAATCCTACTGAGAGATGCCCATGGCCGAATCAAAGGAAAATATGAAGAGGGAATCCATGACCAAGACCCTGTTCCGGGGAAAGATTTGACTTTATCCATTGACATTGATTTGCAGGCTTACGGCGAAGCATTGATGAGCAATAAATTAGGGAGTATCATCATGATTGAACCGGCTACCGGAGAAGTCCTCTGCATGGTCTCTTCTCCGGCTTACAATCCCGCGATATTGGTAGGACGGCAATTTGGCGATAATTATACGAGTCTTTTAAGGGATCCTCATACCCCATTGATAAATAGAGCATTAAATGGGACTTATCCACCGGGTTCCACTTTTAAACCCGCACAATCTTTGGTTTTCTTACAGGAAAATATTATCCAACCCAGTACGGCATATTCCTGTTATGGCGGTTTCCCTTTAGGCGGAGGACATCCGCGTTGCCACGCCCATGGCTCTCCTCTTTCACTTATTCCCGCAATAGGAAACTCTTGTAATGCTTATTTTTGTTGGGGATTAAAAGCCATGCTCGAAAATAAAAAATACGGTTCCATTCAAAATGCGATTGATAAGTGGCGAGACCTCATGGTAGCGCAAGGTTATGGTTATTCATTGGGAATAGATTTGCCAAGCGAAAAACGGGGAATGATTCCCAATAGCCAGTATTATAACAAAATCTACCGGCGATGGAATCCGTTTACCATTATTTCTATTTCCATTGGCCAGGGTGAGATAGAGGCGACTCCGCTTCAGATTTGTAATTTTGCGGCCACCGTGGCGAATAAAGGCTTTTTTTATACACCGCATGTAGTAAAAAAAATCAAGGATAATTTTTTAGATTCGCTTTATACAACCCAACGATATACCGGAATCCAGTCCGAACATTATCAGTCAGTTGACGAAGGAATGCGAATGGCTGTTACAGCCGGAACTTGCAGGAGAGCCAATATTCCGGATATAGCGGTTTGTGGAAAAACAGGAACCGCCCAAAATAAAGGGAAAGACCACTCTATTTTTATGGCTTATGCGCCCAAGGAAAATCCACAAGTAGCAGTAGCCGTCTTGGTCGAAAACGGAGGATACGGCGCTACTTACGCGGTGCCAATAGGTCGGCTTATGATTGAAAAATACATAAAAGGAGAAATTTCCGAATCTTCAAAATGGATGGAAAGTGATATGATAAATGCTGTAATTCTGCGAAATGCCGTACAGAAAAAATAACATATGGAAAAGTATTGATTGGTGGAGCATATCCATTTATCTGATATTGGTGATTATCGGATGGTTTAGTATTTATGCTTCCAGCTACAATTTCGACCAAGTATCTATTTTCGACTTGTCCGGACGGGCGGGAATGCAGATGATTTGGATTATCATTTCTTTGGTATTGGGTTTTTCCTTATTGCTGATCGAAAGTGACTGGTATGATATTTTTGCCTATTGGATTTACTTTTTTATCATCCTTTTACTGGTTGTTACCATCATTATTCCACATAATATCAGAGGTTCCCACTCTTGGTTGATAATAGGTCCCATCCGTTTTCAGCCGGCCGAATTTGCTAAATTTGCGACCGCATTGGCTATTGCCAGGTTGATAAATTCCTACAAGTTCGATTTAAACAACCTGAATAATTTCATGAAATTATTGGCGCTCATTTTCTTGCCGATGATTTTAATATTTATGCAAAAAGAAACCGGTTCAGCCTTGGTCTTCCTTGCTTTCTTTTTTGTATTGTATAGAGAAGGTATGCCGGGTTCCATTCTTTTTGCCGGATTTTGCGCCGTCTTATTTTTTGTGATAGATATCCGGTATGGAAATGTACAATGGGGTATTACTGAAATGGGGAAATTGATTGTTTTGCTGTTCATCATTATTTCATCCATACTATGGGTATATACTTATAAAAAAGGGAGAAGCAATGTGAAATATTTGCTCTTTCTCTCCTTAGTCCCATTAGGCATTGCCTATCTCATTTCACTGTTCATCTCGTTTGATTTGCGCTTGGTTGCTTTAGCGACCATCGTATTAATGATTTGTTTTCTGTTGATTATTTTTATCAGGTATAGAGCCTCCATTTATCTGCACGTAGCGCTATTTTCTATCGTTTCAGTGGCTTATCTGTATTCAACGGATTATGTATTTGATGAACTGTTGGAGCCGCATCAAAAGGTACGGATCGAAGTATCCCTCGGAATAATTGACGACCCAAGCGGCGCCGGATACAATGTAAATCAATCCAAAATAGCCATTGGCTCCGGAGGCGTTTTCGGAAAAGGATACCTGAATGGGACACAGACCAAATTGAAATATGTACCGGAACAAGATACTGATTTCATATTTTGTACAATTGGAGAAGAAAAAGGATTTATCGGAGCCACTTCCGTATTGTTGCTTTTTGGAATTTTGGTCGTCCGTATTATCTTTCTTTCGGAAAGGCAGAAATCAATTTTCAGCCGGGTATATGGCTATGGCGTGGCCTCTATTCTCTTTTTTCATTTGGTAATCAATATTGGTATGGTCATCGGATTAACGCCTGTAATCGGAATCCCTTTGCCCTTTTTTAGTTACGGGGGTTCCTCTTTATTGGCTTTTTCGACGCTTTTAGTGATATTTCTTCGGTTAGATGCAGGTAGAAATGAGCGTTTATAGATTTTTAACGATTATTTATTTGTTTTTCTGACAATTATTTGCTTTCTTTGCAAAATAAATTAATTTTTATTTCTAAAAATGGAGAAAACGTTTGTTATCCTTAAACCGGGTACCATTCAAAGAGGGCTGATAGGAGAAATTATCAATCGCTTTGAGAGAAAGGGTTTGCTGCTTGTCGGCATGAAAATGGTTTGGTTGACGGACGCGATTTTAAGTGAACATTACGCTCATTTGAAAGAAAAACCTTTTTTTCAGCGAGTGAAGGATGCTATGACTGTCTGTCCGGTAATTCTTTGTTGTTGGAAAGGTAAAGATGCTGTACGTGTCGTTCGCACTATTACCGGTGTCACCAATGGTAGGGAAGCCTTACCCGGAACCATCAGAGGTGATTATAGTATGAGCGTACAAGAAAATATTATTCACGCCTCTGATTCTGTTGAAACGGCGGAAATCGAATTGAAGCGCTTTTTCAGAGAGGAAGAATTGTATGATTATAATCCCGCGTTAATTAAAAATTTATATGCAAACGACGAGGTATGAACGTGTTTGCAAAAAATAAAAAATATAGTATGAAACAAATACTGATTAAATTAACATTTACAGGAATCCTTTCCGGTTTAATGTTTTTTTTGGTTCCAAATGTCGCTGCACAAGGTATGAATCCGGAAGAAATTAAAAAAATCTCCGACGAAATGAGGCTTGTGGCTGATAAAGTAAATATGAAACTCGGTATGGCAGCCAGAGATTCCATGATATTGAGACTTCAATTGGATGAAGAAGAAGAGATGCTTCCGGCTGATGACTTGTATGATGGCGTATGGAATAACCAATACGTAAAAGTTTACGCAGAAGTAACCGTTCCGGAGACATTTACCATTGATCTTTCTTCTTTTGTTATGCCTGTCATCGGAAAAGTCAATTCAAAATTTGGACTTCGCAGAAGGCGGTTTCATTATGGCACCGATTTAAAACTTCAGGTTGGCGATACGGTTGTAGCCGCTTTCGAAGGAAGAGTAAGAGTTAAACAGTATGAGAAAAGAGGTTACGGTTATTATTTGGTACTTCGCCATCCCAATGGTTTAGAAACCGTTTATGGGCATTTATCCCGGTTTTTAGTTGAGGAAGGAGAAACCGTAACTGCCGGTCAACCAATTGCTTTAGGCGGAAACTCAGGCCGGTCGACCGGATCGCATTTGCATTTCGAATGTCGGTTTTTAGGTATCGCGATCAATCCGGCGGAAATTGTAGATTTTGAAAATGCTTGTACTTACGATGAAAAATATATTTTTAGTAAAGCCCGATCAAATACTGTTTCTACCAAATATTTGGCCAAAGGAAAAGGAAAAGTTGTTTACCACCGTATAAGACAGGGAGATACATTATCTGTCATAGCTCGAAGATACAGAATATCCGTAGCGCAGCTATGTCAATTAAATGGCATCAGGGTTACAACTACGCTAAGAATAGGAAGAGTGCTTCGTTGCTCCTAAATTTTATTATTTATGCGCGGAGAAATAATTTCTCCGCCTATTTTTTTTGTATATCGGGCATCTTTTTACTCCCAAAATGCAAAAGAAAAAGGCATATACTTGGTAGTTTCAATATTTTTATGTAAATTTGCAGTATTATTCAATTTTATTTTGTTTTTTAATTCAATTTACTATGTTTAGAAAATATAAATCACACCCTTGGCATGGAGTGAGTATCGGGAATTTATATCCTGATGTGGTAACAGCTTATATCGAAATCGTACCGACAGATACGGTTAAATATGAAATTGACAAGGACTCGGGTTACCTGTCAATCGACCGTCCACAGAAGTATTCCAATGTGACGCCGGCTTTGTATGGCTTCATCCCGCAGACTTATAGCGGAAAGAGAGTAGCGGAAATCTGTAATTACTACCTCAATCGCAATGATATTGTCGGTGACGGAGATCCTGTCGATATCTGTGTATTAACCGAAAAAGACATTTCCCACGGCGACTTGTTGGTAAAAGCGCGTCCCATCGGCGGATTTCGTTTGTTGGACGGAGGTCAGGCCGACGACAAACTCATAGCTGTTTTGCACAACGATGCTATTTACGGTGCTTACAGAGATATCAAAGATGTTCCTGCAGAAGTCATAGAACGTTTGAAGCACTATTTTACAACGTATAAGGACATACCCGGCACCAACGAACGCAAAACGGAACTGACGCATGTTTACGGCGTAGAAGCGGCTTATGAAGTTATTCAAAAAGCAGTGGCGGATTATCGCGAATTTTTTGGCAATTACGAATAAAGAAAGAGTCTGACTAATCAGAATCGACCCTCGTCGGCATAGCTGTAATACTGCCCGTTAGTGAGGATGACATGGTCTAAAAATTCCATGTCAAGGAGTTCTATACCCCGTCTAATCCGTAGTGTGACGCCGTCGTCTTGATCGCTGGGTGAAGCAATCCCGGAAGGATGGTTATGGCATATAATGACTTTTGACGCTAAGCACAAAATGGCTTCGCGGTAAATCAGTTTTCCGTCGACCACTGTTTCGGAAACGCCTCCCTGACTGAGTTTGAACCGGAGGAGGATATCGTTTCTGCGGTTCAGGAAGAGTGTCCAAAATTCTTCGTGTGGCAAATCGCCGAGGAAAGGCAGGAAGTAGTTGTAAATATCTTTGCTACTGGTAATTTTATTCCGGATATTTACCTCTTCTGCTTTTCTTCTACGGCCTAATTCCAGTGCGGCAACAATGCTTACCGCCTTGGCGGTTCCTATTCCCCTGAAGTTGGCAATCAGATAATTGACGGAAAGTTTTCCCAATTGGTTGATGTTGTTATTAACCGAACGAAGAATACGTTGTGAAAGTGCAACAACGGTTTCATTCTGGCTTCCTGAGCCGATAATGATGGCTAATAATTCGGCATCGCTCAAGGCGCTGACGCCATTTTGCAGTAATTTTTCACGGGGCCGGTCGTCCGGCGACCAATCCTTTACGGTAAATTTGGTTAAATCTGTCATGATTAAATGGTTTTGGGTTCAAAATATAATCAAAGGGACTGCTTCAACAAAAAATGAAAAAAAACTTTTGAAAGCAGCCCCCCTGTGATAATCGTTATTTTGCTCTTTCCACGTAGGAACCGTCGCGCGTGTCAACCTTGATTTTTTCTCCTTCGTTGATAAACAAAGGAACGCGTACGGTTGCTCCCGTTTCGACTGTCGCCGGTTTGGTGGCATTGGTGGCCGTATCGCCTTTGATGCCGGGTTCCGCATAGGTAACAGTCAGCACCACGTGTGCTGGAAGTTCGGCATACAGAATTGTTTCCGTAGCGGCATGCACCACTACTTCGGCGATGTCTCCTTCTTTCAGGAAATCAACGCCTGTAATGCTGTCTTTCGGAATGGAAACTTGTTCGAAAGTTTCTCCATTCATAAAATTATATCCCATATCATCTTGATATAGATATTGGTATGGTCTTCTTTCAATGCGTACTTCATCTACTTTTACCCCTGCGTTAAAAGTTTTATCAATGACGCGACCCGTAGTAACATTTTTCAGTTTAGTACGGACAAAAGCCGGACCCTTGCCCGGTTTCACGTGCAAAAATTCTGCTATGTAAAAATATTGACCATCTAAATCAATACACATTCCATTCTTAAAATCAGCTGTACTTGCCATAAAAATTCTTTAGTATAATTTTATAAAAAATAAATTCTGTGCAAAGTTAAGTATTTTTAGGCTAAAAACAAAATAAAAATAACAGAAAGAGAAAGCGGAAAAATTTTTGTACTTTTGCGCTCAAATTAAAAATCAATGAGCGAATTATCGAACGAAATCCGGCGACGAAGAACTTTCGCCATCATCTCCCATCCCGATGCGGGAAAAACAACATTGACGGAGAAATTACTGCTTTTCGGCGGCGCTATTCACGTAGCCGGCGCGGTCAAGTCCAATAAAATCCGCAAAACCGCTACATCCGACTGGATGGAAATCGAAAAACAACGCGGCATCTCTGTGGCGACTTCGGTCATGGGATTTGACTATGAAGGTTATAAAATCAATATCCTTGATACACCCGGACACCAAGACTTCGCCGAAGATACTTATCGCACACTGACAGCTGTCGATAGTGTAATTATCGTGGTCGATATTGCCAAAGGAGTGGAAGCCCAAACCCGTAAATTGATGGAAGTGTGCCGGATGCGGAAAACGCCCGTCATGATTTTTGTCAACAAAATGGACCGCGAAGGCATCGAACCTTTTGA
>JAITNQ010000048.1 GCA_031290435.1 Candidatus Symbiothrix sp.
TCAATGATTGTCACAGTGAACATGGATCCCTACGGTCGTCCGGGTTCGATTTCGCTCGAATACAGATATGACCCCTGTGTATTTACCGTGTCGGAAGGAAACAATTTGATACTCACCACCAACGCGACGCTTCCCGGCACACTCACAGCCATCAACGGCCTCGATGTCACTTTTGAAGGAAACACTACTTCCATAAAAACCATCGAAAAACAAAAAATGGCAGTCTATCCCAACCCCGCAACCGACAGGATAACCGTTTCCTGCGCCATCGGCGATAAGATAACGCTATTCAATGCACAAGGCGCGTTACTAAAACAACAAACCGCCCGATTGGCAACGGAAATACTCGATATACAACAATATGCCGCAGGACTTTACTATATCCGGGTAAATGAAAGCGCTGCTAAAATCATTAAAAAATGAAAAAGAAAAGGGCTACGTATATTCGCATTTGTGGCGTTTCGGTAACGGAATAAAATGTTCACGGAAATCAAATCATACTATACATGCCACCCGGTCTGCAACGTACTACTCCCTTTAATTCCAATTCGAACAAGAGTATCGACAATTTGCTGACAGGCAGATCAATCTCTATGGCTAAGCTATTCAACTGCATGTTTCCTGCTTTGGAAAGGATATCCGTAACCTTTTGTTCTTCAGGACTTAACTCAAGGAAGAAACTGCGTTGGATAGTCTGAGCGGCAGGAAGCTGCAAGGCGTCTGTCCAGTTCATTTCCCTGAAAATATCATCGGCCGAAGTGATTAAAGCGGCTTTTTTGTATTTCACCAAGGTGTTGCATCCTTCCGAATACTTGTCGCCGGTTCTTCCGGGAAACGTAAAAATGTCTTTGTTGTACGAATCGGCAATGCCTGCCGTAATCAAAGCGCCGCCTTTCCCGGCCGATTCGATTACAACGATACAATCCGGAATACCGGCAATTATCCGGTTTCTTTTTACAAAATTCCGGCGATCGGGGATGGTTTCGCTCATAAAATCGGTCAACAATCCTCCGTTTTCCAACATTTCTACAGCCGTATTTCTGTGGACGGCGGGATAAATCCTATCCAAACCGTGGGCCAGTACGCCTACCGTGGGTAAGCCTTCTTTCAAAGCCGCCCGATGGGAAATAATATCGATTCCATAAGCTAAACCACTGACGATTAGTGTATCCGGAAACTTTTCCCGGATGTCGCGAATCAGCTGTTCCCCGACTTCCCGTCCGTAAGATGTAGCGTTCCGGGTGCCAACGATACCGATAATTTTTTCTCCGTTCAGATTGGCATTTCCGCGGAAATAAAGCATAACAGGTGCGTCTATACATTCTTTCAGGCGCTGTGGATAGGCAGGATCGGTGATAAACAAGGCTTTGTTTTTGCTCTTTTCGAGGAAGCGAACTTCCTTTTCTGCGCGTTGCAATACTTCGGGTTGATGAATCTCGCTAATGATGCGCCGGGAGAGGCCGGGAATTCTTTCTAACAGGTGTTTTTTTTCTGTAAAAAGCAGGGAGACATCGCCTAATGTTTCCATAATTTGCTTGGCGGTTATGTTGCCAATTCCTTTGATAAGCGTTATACCTATCCGGTAAATCAAGTCTTGGTCTGTCATATCAAAAAGGTTATGATTATATCTGCCGTAAAGCTACAAATAATTTTTCATTTTTTCATCAAAATAATCGCCTTTCGATAATTTTCCGTTCAATAGCACAACCGCTTCTATATTTGCACGGCAACAAAGCGCTCTATCGCTTTTGCGATGAATTTCATGGTGAAAAATCATTTTAGGGCCAACCCTTTCAATGGACATGGACGAAAGGAAAACATCTTCGCCGGTCAGAGAAGCTTTATAGCGGACATCCGCCCGGGTAACGACCGGGTCAACTCCCAGCCGGTGACATTCCCTGAAAGAGATACCGAGGCTCTGCAAAAATTCATGCCGCGTGTTTTCTGTATAATGCAAATAATTGGCATTGTTTACAATTCCTTGTGTATCACATTCGTAATCGCGGACTTTCATTTCAATTTCAAAAACTTTTTTCATTTGTACTTGTTATTAATTTATACAATTTATCCGAAGGTCGTACTTTTTCCGGCGTTTTTAAGGAAAAGCGTTCGCCTTTACCGGCCGAATCCACCGATTGCAAATCTACCCTTATCTCTTCAACCTCAAAAACCAATGCGCCTGTAGTTGGCCCGGTAACCAACACTTTTTCTCCCTTGCAAAGGGATTGCGTTTCAATCAGGAATTCGGCTACACCCAATTGGGAGAAATACTTGATGACTTTCCCGATATATAATTTCTTTTCCGCTGCTTTATTCCCATACTTGTCGTTCCATTCCCCCAAACGTTGCCCTAAATAATAGCCGTCCCAAAATCCCCGGTTGAAGACTTTTTCCAAGCGGCGGTTCCAATCGGCAATCTTTTCACCGGAAAAAGAACCTTCGCAATAAGTAACGACAGCTTCTTTGTAACATTCCACAACCGTCTTTACGTATTCCGGCCCTCTGGCGCGGCCTTCGATTTTAAGCACCCGAACGCCTGCATCTAATATTTTATTCAGAAAATGAATGGTTTTCAGGTCTTTGGGCGACATAATATATTGGTTGTCAATTTCCAATTCGATTTCCGATTCTTTATCTTTTACGATATATCCCCTGCGGCAAATCTGGTTACATGCCCCTCGGTTGGCCGATGCATTCATTTCATGCAGACTCAAGTAACATTTTCCGGAAACGGCCATGCACAAAGCCCCATGGCAGAACATCTCAATCCGGATTAATTCCCCGCCCGGCCCCCTGATATCCTGTTCGACAATCTGTAGACAGATTTCTTTCACTTGGTCTAAGTCCAGTTCTCGCGCCAAAACCGCTACATCGGCAAATTGTGCGTAAAACCGCAAAGATTCGATATTGGTGATATTCAATTGAGTAGAAAGGTGTACTTCCACGCCGCTATTTTTAGCATACATCATAGCCGCGGCATCGGAAGCGATAATGGCCGATATGCCTGCCTCGCGTGCCGCATCAATAATCCCGCGCATCTGCTCCATATCATTGTCATACACGATGGTATTGACCGTCAGATACGATTTGAGCCGGTGCCTTGTACAGGTCTTGGCAATTTTATACAAGTCGCTCACCGTAAAATTGTTGGCTGAATGAGAACGCATGTTCAGTCCTTCAATGCCGAAATAAACGGCATCGGCGCCGGCCCGAATAGCTGCGGCTAAGGATTCATACGAACCCACCGGCGCCATGATTTCATATTTACAAATATCTTTCAAACGGATTGATGTTAGTTTCAAGTCGCAAAATTACTAAAAATAATGTGTAAATTTGCAGTCTTAAAACATTTATCAACAAATACGATGCAAATAGGCAAACTCACATTCGGCAAATACCCTGTTTTTCTGGCTCCGATGGAAGATGTGACCGATATCTCCTTCCGGCTTTTGTGTAAAGATTTTGGAGTGGATATGGTCTATACGGAATTTATTTCGAGCGATGCATTGGTACGCCAAGTCAACAAAACCAAGGAGAAATTGGAAGTTTCCGGCGAAGAACGTCCGGTTGCCATGCAAATCTACGGGAAAGCAGTCGAACCGATGGTCGAGGCTGCCCGAATCTGTGAACTGGCTCAACCGGATATCTTGGATTTGAATTTCGGGTGTCCGGTAAAAAAAGTGTCCGGTAAAGGCGCCGGAGCGGGTATGTTGCGGAATCCGGAGCTACTCTTGGAAATTACCCGCGAAGTAGTCAAAGCGGTACGGATTCCCGTTACGGTAAAAACCAGATTGGGATGGGACAATGACAACAAAATCATCGTGGAACTGGCCGAACGGCTACAAGACTGCGGAATCGCCGCACTAACCATCCACGGACGCACCCGCGCACAGATGTATACCGGAGAAGCCGACTGGACTTTGATAGGCGAAGTAAAAAACAATCCGCGAATGTTTATTCCTGTCATCGGAAACGGCGACCTAAAGTCCCCGGAAAAATGCAAGGAAGCCTTTGACCGCTTTGGTGTCGATGCCGTGATGGTTGGACGGGCTGCTATCGGTTCTCCTTGGATATTCAAAGAAATCAAAGATTATTTACAGACCGGTCAGCTACCGGAAAGACAAACTTTCAAATATTATCTTGACATATTGAAAAAACAAGTGCTGCAAAGTGTGGCGCGGTTGGATGAACGCAGAGGTATTCTGCACAGTCGGCGGCATATTGCGGCAAGTCCTTTATTTAAGAATATTCCGGATTTTAAACCCACAAAAGTAGCAATGCTAAGAGCCAATACAGTCCAAGAACTTTTTGACATAATGGACGGTTTAAATCTAAATTGTATTTCAATATGAAATTATTTAAGATTTATTAATGAAATTTTAACGTAAAATATTTGGAACTAATATGAAAAAGTACGTACCTTTGTACCGTAGTTTTTTCATAATAGTATTAGATTTTAAGGTTTAAAAAGATTGGATTAGAGGATTCGTGAGAATTCTCTTTTTCTTTGTATTTAATTGTAAATATGGCAGAATAATTCCGCAATAAATTTCGCATAATCAATAATTTTTACAAGGATATGACGCCTTTCAATAGTTTACATTTGAAATTATTTTTCTCACCGCTGCAACCAATCGGTCTATTTCCTCCGGCGTATTGTAAAACGAGAAAGAGGGCCTGACGGTTGCTTCCAATCCGAATCTCCTCAGAGCAGGTTGGGCGCAATGGTGTCCGGCGCGCAAAGCGATACCTTCCGCATCAAGCAGTTTTCCGACTTCCGGCGTAGGTATGCCCGGAATAATAAAAGACACAACGCTTATTCTCTCGCGCGGATTGCCGATGAGCCGGATACCGTCGATTTGCCCTAATTCTTTGCGGGCATACTCGGTTAGGTAATGTTCGTATTTCTCAATATTGTGGATGCCGACTTTGCCTACATAATCCAGAGCTGCTCCCAATCCGACAGCGTCCGCCACATTGGGCGTTCCCGCTTCAAATTTGGCGGGAGGCACATTGAATACGGTTTCCTCAAAAGTAACGTCTTTTATCATGTTCCCGCCGCCTTGCCAAGGGGGGATCAGCTCCAACAGTTCTTTTTTGCCGTAAACGACTCCGATACCGTTGGGAGCGTATATCTTGTGACCGGAAAACACGAAGAAATCCACATCCAATTCCTGCACATCCACCGGAGTATGGGCGATGGATTGCGCACCGTCTATCAGGACGCGGGCGCCGTAGCGTTTAGCCATGTCAATCATCGTTTTAGCCGGAGAAATCGTTCCGAAAGTGTTATTCACCTGAGCGAAAGAAACAATTTTTGTGCGCGAACTCAATAATCTTTCGTATTCTTCCAGAATCACTTCCCCTTTATCGTTGATGGGAATAACCAGCAATTTTGCATTTTTTTCCTTAGCCAATTGTTGCCACGGAACGATATTCGCATGGTGGTCTAAGGTAGAAATAATGATTTCGTCGCCCGGTTGGATGAATTTCCAACCGTATGTTTGAGTGACCAGATTGATGCCTTCGGTTGTTCCACGCACGAAAATAATGTCTTCCGCAGAAGGTGCGTTGATGAATTTCGCAACTTTTTCCCTTGCCCCTTCGTACCCGTCGGTAGAACGCGCCGCCAAGGTATGCGAAGCCCGGTGAATATTGGAATTGTCATTTTCATAATAATGCTTGACAGCTTCGATTACCTGCGAAGGTTTTTGCGTAGTGGCGGCATTATCAAACCAAACCAAATCTTTTCCGTTTACTTTTTGATGCAGTATCGGAAAGTCCTTACGAATAGCTTCTACATCGAAAGTTTCCCTGCCGTTGTAAGTGATGGGCTGGTCTCTCAGAAAAGAATAAGGAGAATAAGCCGTATCGGCGAATTCGTTGGTAGCCGCTGAATGTAAACGGGAGTTTTCGACTGGAATATCGTCTTTGAAATAAATTTGGGAAGGCGGGGCGATCAGTTGTTGGAGTGAAGCGTAAACGCCACTCAAATCGAGATTACTATCTGTATTATCTAAATATTCAGGCATAATTTTTATTTTAATTTTTCACCTGTCATGGTGGGCTTGACCCGTCATCCCCTGCGTATCGTTAATAATTATTTCTGCAAATATTTGATAAATAGCGCTTAACGTTTTCAGGAGATTGCGGGTCAAGCCCGCAATGACAACAGAGGTTGAATTATTTCAATACCGTTTTCCGGCTGTTATAATCATGATAATAACCGACTTCTACATTTTCGAGCACGGCGATGGCATCGTCTGTTAAAGAAGCTAATGAGAAGTATTTAGTTAATAAGTAGCTGGCTACGGCAAATTTATCCAATCCCATGAGACGCGCCGACAGACTGGGTGCGATTTCACCCGGAATACCGGCTTGATGTAATCCGACTACGCCTTGCTCCTGTTCTCCGGTACGTACCAGAATAAAATTGGTAATTCCCACGCCGCGATTGGTCAGGTATTGCCCCTGAATTTCCAGTTTGTCACTTGGGATAATGGGAACACCGCGCCATGTAATGACCGGTACGCCGAAGACTACCGTTGTTACCGGAGGAACGCCCCGCCAAGTACATTCTCTTTCAAATGCCGCAATGGCGCGCGGGTGCGCCAGGAAGAACGAAGGCTTTTTCCAAACCAAAGACAGCAGTTCATCCAAATCATCCGGCGTAGGGGAACCGTAGCGGGTACTGATGCGGTATCCCGGTTCCACACTTGCCAGCAAACCGAAGGTTTTATTGTTAATCAATTCCCATTCCTGCCGCTCCTTGATGCTTTCGATACTCAAACGCATCTGTTGTTCGAGTTGGTTGTAGGGATTGTTGTGCAAATCGGTTACGCGAGTATGCACGCGCACCACGGTTTGAAGCGTGTTTAGAGGATATTCGCGCGGTTCTTCTTCATAATCGATATACGTTTCGGGAATGATATTATCTTCTTCGTGACCCGAAGCCAAATCGATATGTTTTTCACCATGCGCATTGACGGTGGCTTTCAGGCGGAGATGTTCGTCAACAGCTTTTTGGAATTGCTCTCTGAAAGTCGGAATGTCTTTGATTATTTCCTCCAACTCATTGCTGTTTAAGGTGAAAAATATCGCCGGCGTAATAGCTTTAATCGTTACGGACGAAAGTTTGTCGGAAAGGAGATTGGCTTCGCCAAAATATTCCCCTTCGGAAAGGATGGCAATGCGTAAATCTTCGCCATGCGTACCCTTGCTGGATATTTCCACCTGTCCGCGGGCAACAATGAAAAACTTTTGCGGGTCTTTTCCTTCGCCAATCAGGCTGCTTCCCAAATCGGTGGTTTCAATTTGGAATTTTTTAGCCAGCCGGTTTACAATATCCTGTTCGATATGGGCGAACAAAGGAATTCGCCGGAACGATTCCACCCGGAAAGACGGAACACCGTTGAAAAATTCCACTTCGATGCGTTCCGCTTTTTTCAGTTCCACTTTGGTGCGATTTACGCGATAAGTTCCCGAATCGACTTGCACCCAAGGGAGCAATTTCAACAACAACCGTGGGGTAATCGAACCCATTTGCGGAGCTGTTTTTGTGGTTGTCGCTAATTTTTTTGCTGTTGCAGTTGTGATGCTGCGCTGTAATTCATTTTGTGCCATAACTGTTTTTTTATTTAGTTTATTTCTATTTTAATTTGTTCTACACATTTATTTATAATTGAAAACGCCTTAATTACCGGATTATCTTTTTCCTGCAAAGACAGAATTATATAGATAATCTCCGGATCGAAAGCCAAGCGGATATCCTCTTCCGAAGGACGGGCGGGCGATTTGGGATGACTGTGGTAATTGGCAATAATACGCAATCCTTGCGAACGCGCATCCCGCAATACTCCGAATTGTTCTTTCGGGTCGAAAGAAAAATGTTCGGGACTGTGGTCGATGTTCGTCAAAGGATATTGTTTGAAGACGTGGCACGCCACGTCTCTACTTCCGACTAAAAGTCCGCAAGCCTCGTCCGGCAATTCATTCCTAGCTTGCGCAATGATGCCGTCAATAATGCTTTGAGGAATAAAAATCATTTTTTTATCTCAATATTGTAAATACCCTGCGTTTCGGTTTCTTTCACCGATAACACATTAAATCCTTGTTCTTCAGCACTTTTCGGAACGTTATCCAAGGGTTCTCCTTCCGTTACTTTCACATTCAGAATATCTCCCTTCTGAAGTTTGTTCAGTTCGATTTTCGTTTTCACGAAAGTCATCGGACAATGCTCTTTCGTTACATCTAAATTGTATGTAGCCATAATTCCTAATTCTTAATTTCTAATTCCTAAATTAAATAAATAAGGTTTGTCCACCTTCCGACAATTGCAGGAAAGAAGCCACGCCCAATACATCTTTTACTTCAGGAATAAAATCGCTTTTCTGCAATCCCAGCACGTGCATCGCCATTTCGCAGGCATAGAAATTAATGCCCAATTGTTTTGCTGCCTCCACCAATTCTTCCAGTATGGCGACATTGTTTTTTTTCATCAGGTGACGGAAAATTTTCGGACTGATACCCAAGAAATTCAACCGGCTCACGGGAGCGGATTTCAAACCACCCATCATTATTCCGAATACCTTCGGTAAAAAACCTTTTCCGACAGCTGAACGCCCTTGTTTGATTTTGATGGCGTCCAATCCCCAAAAAGTGAAGAAGAGATTTACTTCATATCCTACGGCAGATGCGCCGGTAGCTAATGTGAAAACAGCCGTCAGTTTGTCGAAATCGCCACTGAAGGAGATAATTGATAATTTTTTTAATTGTTTTTCTTCTGCCATTGTATTTAGTGTTTTTTGCGGTTGGATATATCACAAACCGCTTGTTCGTAATCAATTAATTGTGTTACCGTAGGATGAGAACCGCAAACCGGACATTTATCCGAACGCCTCGTTTTTATTGTCCGAAATTCCATCGTTTTTGCATTAAACGAAAGCAATTTATTTGTCAATAATTCACCTACTCCCGTCAGATATTTCAGCGCTTCCGCCGCTTGAATTGTTCCCAACATGCCTGCAACTGCGCCCAAAACACCGGCTTGCGAACACGTAGGTACGGCGTTCGGTGGAGGAGGGGAGTGGAACAGGCAACGGTAACAAGCCGTGCCCGGTACATAAGTCAAGGTTTGTCCGTCAAATCGCAGTATTCCTCCGTGAGAGAATGGTTTACCGGCAATAACACAAGCATCGTTAATCAGA
>JAITNQ010000116.1 GCA_031290435.1 Candidatus Symbiothrix sp.
CGGCCGCCGCCTCGAAACTGAGCCGGAAATAGCCTTTTTCGTTCGTAGCGCCATAAGCAAGGGTATTATCGGCTTTGTCCGAAACGGTGACGATGGCATTTTTCAAGGGGGAGAGATTCGCCTTGGACACTACTGTTCCTTCCAATGCCTGTTGCGCAAGGAGCAGGCCAAAAGGAATAACAGCTATAATAAATAACAGTAGTATTTTTTTCACACAAAATGACCTCTCCCACGGCCTCTCCATGACGTTGTCATTGCGGGCGCCTGTGCCCTTTAGAGTATGACCCGCAATCTCCTTTTCATCTTCTTGAGTGTAAGCATTACATGATTTTTTCATAAATCTGTAATCATAAAAATTATTAGTGTAATATTACACATAACAAAGGTACAACTAATATTTTACCATTAAAAATTTTTAGAAGATTCATTCCTCTGTCCGTTCAATCGGATTATAAGGCTTTTTTACATACAAAAGGGTATTTAAAGGTAAAGTTGCTCCTTCCTAACATCCCGTATAGGGATGTTTCGCTCGGTAGAAAATGTATCGAACCCCACCCTTGCATCCTGTTAAGGATGCATCCCTATCGTTGTGGGTTTGGAAACTGTTTTTATACCTTCTAAAATTTAGAAAAGGCAAAACCAACTGTTTTTATGCCTTCTAAAATTTAGAAAGGGCAAAACCAACTGTTTTTATGCCTTCTAAAATTTAGAAAAGGCAAAACCAACTGTTTTCATGCCTTCTAAAATTTAGAAAGGGTAAAACCAATTGTTTTCATACCTTCTAAAATTTAGAATAGAAAACCACAGAGTACACAGAGAGACACAGCGTACACAGAGAGAATATTTTTTGAGTTTTCAATAGGTTTGTCCCCAACACGCTTCGCCCGGATCAATACGCAATGCTTTTTCTATTTCATCTTGAGAAAAACCGCGGCCGGCAGCGAATTTCATAAGTTTTTGCCGAATCTCAAATTCATTTTTACCCTTTACCGATTTCCTTTTTTGTTCGAGGAGTAAACGAAGTTGTGCCGTATTTTCTTCCGGATTGCTATTTTCCAATGCTTCCCGGATTAAATTTTCCGGAATTTGCTTTTTCGTCAGTTCGAATTTAATTTTATAGATTCCCCAGCGATTGTATTTGGATTTATCATTCACAAAAGCCCTGCAATAGCGGCTTTCGTCCAAAAATTGATCCTGTTTCAGTCTCAAGATAATCAATTCTTGTTCTTCTTTGGGAATTTCCCAACTATCCATTTTCTTGCGGACGTCGTAAATGCATCTCTCAACACGGCTACAATAAGCAGCCATTCTATGCAAGGCCTGTTCGAAATTTAATTGTTGCATAACTTTGCTATAATGATCCTGTCTTTCCCGGAAATATCTTTCAAGAGCCGTACCGAATGATAGCCTTTTTCTTTTAACATCTTCTCAGTCGCTTTTCCGTAGAGGGAGCTTGTTTCGAAATAAAGCGCACCGTTTTCTTTTAAGTGAATCAATCCGGTATCCGCAATTCGTTCGTAAAAGAATAAAGGTTTTTCCTCCGGCGTAAAAAGCGCTTGATGCGGCTCATAGTCCAATACGTTTTTCGACATTGTTTTCTTTTCCTGTGGCGTAATATAAGGCGGATTACTGACAATAATATCCCATTTTTCCGGTAAACCGGCCGGAAAATCTGCTACTACATTGTGCCTGAAAAACTGAACTTTTACCGAATTGTATTTTGCATTTTCCTGTGCGACAACCAATGCTTTTTCAGAAATATCCATAGCATATACCGATGCCTGCGGAAGATTTTTTGCCAAAGCGACGGCAATACATCCGGAACCGGTACCGATGTCCAGCACAGAAAAGAAAGTTTTCCGGCTGGCACAATCTTTGTATAGTAGGTCCGCCAACTCTTCCGTTTCCGGTCGCGGAATCAAAACATTTTCATTGACTTTGAATCTCAATCCGTAAAATTCCGTTTCTCCCAATATGTACTGTATCGGTCGGAATTTTTTCAAATCCGCCACAATCTCCCGGATTCGAACTTGTTCATCGGGAGACAACAGTTTCTCTTTGCCGGATAAAAAGGAGTGTTTGTCTATTCCGCAAACCGATTCTACGATCAGAAAAACAAAAGATTTGATTTCAGCATCCGCATACAGTTGCTTTAGTTCTCCTCTTATGAAACTTAAACTCTTTTGCATTGCAATCAATGCGCCAAAATCGCTGCTACTCTTTCACTGTGTCGCCCGCCTGCAAAAGGCGTATTCAAGAAAATATCCACTATTTTTTCCGTTAAGTCCATGGAGAGAAATCTGCCGGGCAAAGCGAGGACATTTGCATCGTTATGTTCTCGCGCCAAGCGGGCTATTTCTTCATTCCAACACAGGGCAGAGCGGATGCCGGCATGTTTGTTCAACGCCATGTTGATGCCGTTGCCTGAGCCGCAGACAGCGATGCCCAAATGGACTTCATCTTGTTCTACCGCTTGCGCTAATATATGGCCATATTCCGCGTAATTGACGCTTTCAGTTGTATATGTTCCATAATCAATATAAGGTATATCCTTTTTATCCAAAAAAATACGAACAAATTCCTTCAATTCGTATCCTGCATGGTCGGATGCAAGCCCGATTTTCTGATGTCCGCCCTGAGGCATGTTAAGTGTGGTTTCCATATTTTTTATTGGGTTGAAGACAACATTTCTTTCACTTGTTTGTATACGTTTTCTCCGGTGAAGCCCAGTTTTTCGTCCAAAACTTTATAGGGCGCCGAGAAACCAAAAGATTCCAATCCGTGAACTTTTCCGTTTCCGCCGACCAAGCCTTCCAAGTTTACCGGCAGACCGGCGGTGAGGCCGAATACTTTTTTGCCGGGGATAATCACTGAATCCCTGTACGCTTGGGATTGAGAACGGAACAAACCTTCCGACGGAACCGATACAATCCGCACTTTGACGCCATCTTTTCTCAGCAAGGCTGCGCCTTCTACCAGAGTGGAAACTTCGGAACCGGAAGCCAGCAGGATAAGGTCGGCATGACCATCACATTCTACCACATATCCGCCTTTTTCGGCCTGCAAAGATTCTGCATAACGATTGGTCTTGGCAGGGAGGTCGGTGATATTCTGACGGGAGAAAATCAGGCCCGTAGGCGTATGCGTATTTTCCAAAGCCAATTTCCAAGCCACGGTCGTTTCCTGCACATCAGCCGGACGGAGCACCAGCATTGAGTTCTGTCCTTTGTGGTTTTTCAGTTTTTCCATCAGCCTGATTTGCGCTTCCTGTTCGACGGGTTCATGCGTAGGGCCGTCTTCTCCTACACGGAAAGCGTCGTGCGTCCAGATAAATTTGACGGGAAGTTCCATCAAGGCTGCCATGCGAATGGCGGGTTTCATATAATCCGAAAAAACAAAAAATGTTCCGCAGGCCGGAATTACGCCCCCATACAAAGCCATCCCAATACATAAACAAGCCATGGTCAACTCCGAAACGCCGGACTGAAGGAAAGCGCCGGAAAAATCGGTTTTTGTAATAGCTTTTGTTTGTTTCAGGAATCCGTCTGTTTTATCGGAATTGGATAAATCGGCGGAGGTTACAATCATGTTTTCCACCTCTTTTGCCAAGATGCCTAATACCGTTGAGGAAGCTGCACGGGTAGATTGATTCGGTTTCTGTACAATGCTTGCCCAATCAATTACAGGCGCTTTTCCGGAAAGCCAGAAAGCCAATTTCCGGGCAATATCCGGATGGGCTTTTGCCCAAGCATCCTGTTCCGCGTTCTGCTGTGCGACAATTCGTTTCAACTCATTGGCTCTTTGTGTATATAATTCCTTGACTTCAGGGAAAATTTGGAAAGGATTCTCCGGGTTTCCGCCTAAATTTTCGATGGTTTTTTCGAAAGAAGCGCCGGATTCGCCCAGCGGCATACCGTGGGTGGCGCATTTGTTTTCGTATGATTCTCCGTCGGCTTTACGGGCGCCTTTTCCCATCACTGTTTTTCCGATGATGAGTGTAGGGGAATTGTTGTTTGCTTTCGCTTCTATCAGCGCTTTTTCTATGGCAAGCGCATCATTCCCGTTTATTCCGATTACTTTCCATCCCCAAGCCTTGTATTTTGCAGCGGTATCTTCTCCTGTAACCTCAGCTACGGTGGTAGAGAGTTGAATGTCATTGGAATCATAAAACATAATCAAATTATCCAATCTCAAATGACCGGCTATCCGGCCTGCGCCCTGTGAAATTTCTTCCTGAACGCCTCCATCGGAGATATAGGCATAAATTTTTTGCGTCAGGGGGCGGCCTGTTTTTGCCGCTAAAAATTTTGCGGCGACAGCTGCACCTACTGCATAAGTATGTCCTTGGCCCAAAGGGCCGGACGTGTTCTCAATTCCGCGGGACAAATCCAATTCCGGGTGCCCGGGCGTGATGCTTCCCCATTGGCGGAATTGTGTCAAGTCGTCCAACGAAAATTTACCGGCAAGCGTCAGTACGGAATACAACATGGGAGACATGTGTCCGGGGTCTAAAAAGAAGCGGTCACGACCCTCCCAAAAGGGATTTTCAGGGTCATATAGTAGAAACTTAGTGTATAATACATTGACAAAATCAGCGCCTCCCATAGCGCCTCCCGGATGGCCGGACTTTGCTTTCTCTACCATAGATGCCGCCAAAATGCGAATATTATCGGCAGCCTTGTTTGTAACTTGCTTATTGTCCATAATTAAAATTGTAATCTTGAATTTTTATGAAATATTACCTTGCAAATGTAGCAAATTTATTTGTAAAGATAAGATATAATCAATACATTTGCATTCCATTAAAAAAAAATTATGAAAATTTCGCTATTTTCCTTTTTATTCTTCGTATTTTCCGGTTTCTTGCATGCGCAAACCGGGGACGATTCGGCGTTGTTGAAAGCTATTCTTGAACGAAAATTTTCGCCCCGCGGAGCGGATGAAATGCCTTCTCTTCCTGATGGAGAACATTATACCGCCATGAGCCAAGACGGAAAGGCCATTCTGAAATTTGCCTACAAAACCGGCAAAGTGACCGATACCTTGTTCCATGTCGATAAGGCGAGGGAAACCAAATTAGACAAAATTGAAGGCTATTCAATCAGCAGTACAGGCTACCGCATCTTGGTACGGACAGGGAGAGAATCTATTTACCGCCGTTCGTGGAAAGCTGATTTTTACGATTACGATGTAAGGCGGAATTTCCTAAAACCCTTGTCCGATACGGAAGGCAAAATAATGATTCCGACGTTTTCTCCCGACGGAAGAATGTGCGCCTTCGTGCGGAACAACAATATCTGGCTGAAAAAATTCGATTACGACACCGAATCGCAGGTGACCAAAGACGGGGAATTTGGAAAAATCCTGAACGGCGTAACGGACTGGGTCTATGAAGAAGAGTTCTCAACGACCAACTTGATGTCGTGGTCGGTTGATAGTAAATTTTTGGCTTTTGTGAAAACAGATGAAACAGAAGTTCCTACCTACAGCTTTCAAACCTTTGACGGGAGTCTGTACCCGGGATTTTATTCCTATAAATACCCGAAACCGGGTCAGAAAAATTCGGTTGTGAGTGTTTATACCTACAACACAGATACGAAAGACATCAAGAAAATGGCTATTCCTTTGGAAACGGACGGTTATATACCGGCTCTCCGTTTTACGGAAAATGTCGACCAATTAGCTGTCATGACTTTGAACCGCCACCAAAATCGTTTCAATATGTATTATGCCAATCCCAAATCAACGGTTGCCCGGCTGGTTTTTCACGAAGACAATACGTACTATATCGACCCGGATTGGATACAAGGCATTGTATTTACGCCGGAACATTTTCTATATGTCAGCGAGAAAGATGGTTTTGCACATATTTACCGGTATACGATAAACGGCATTTTAGAGAAGCAGATTACTTCCGGAAATTGGGACGTCACCGCTTTTTACGGATATGACCCGGCAACAAAAACCGTTTATTACCAATCGGCAGAGGAAAGTCCGCTGCGTCGGGCAGTGTATAAAATCGACGCCAAAAGCGTGAAAACGAAATTATCAACGAGAGAAGGAACAAATTCGGCTGTTTTCAGCAGTCAGTTCAAGTACTTCGTGCTTAATTATTCAAGCGCCGCCGTACCGAATTTTGTCACTCTGCACGATGAAAAAGGCAAACAGATTTCCGTGCTGAACGATAATTCCGCTTTACAGGAAATCCTAAAAACTGCGCAACTTCCGCAGAAAGAATTTTTTACCTTTACCAACCCGAACGGAGATGTGCTGAACGGCTGGCTGATGAAACCGGTCGACTTCGATGCTTCCCGCAAATACCCTCTGCTGATGGTGCAATACAGCGGCCCTAACTCACAGGAAGTAGTAGACCGTTACGAGGCCGACTGGAAAATGTACTTAGCAAGTTTGGGTTACCTTGTCGCATCGGTCGATGGCAGGGGTACAGGCGCCCGGGGCGAAGTGTTCCGAAAATGTACTTACCTGAAATTAGGCGTCTACGAATCGGACGACCAAATTGCCGGCGCCCGGTATCTGGGAACGTTCCCCTATATAGATAAAAACCGGATTGCTATCTGGGGCTGGAGCTTTGGCGGTTACAATACCCTTATGTCCATGAGCCGCAGCCATGGCGTTTTCAAAGCCGGAATAGCCATTGCGCCCGTAACCGATTGGCGGTTCTACGATTCTGTTTATACGGAAAGATTCATGCGGACGCCTCAGGAAAATGAAGCCGGCTACGATGCCGCCTCTCCGTTGAAATTAGCCAAAGACTTGCAAGGGCGGTTGCTGTTGATTCACGGCACTTCAGACGATAATGTACACTTTCAGAATACCTTGTATTATACGAAAACCTTGGAAGATTCCGGCAAGCAATTCGAGATGCAGGTATATCCCGACAAAAACCATAGCATTTTGGGCATACAGACCCGGACACATCTGTATACCCGGATTATTGACTTTTTGAATAAAAATCTGTAAAATGAGCGACAAAGAAGAGAGGGTCCGGAAACCGGACTGGCTGAAAGTCAGCCTGGGCAACAACAGGCAATTTTCGGCAACCGGCGCTATTGTGTCTTCAAAAAAGCTGCATACTATCTGTCAAAGCGGCAGATGTCCGAATCTCGGAGAATGTTGGAACCGGGGAACAGCTACTTTCATGATAGGCGGTGACATTTGCACCCGTTCCTGCAAATTCTGCAATACCAAATCAGGCAAACCTTTGCCGCTTCATCCGGATGAACCCCTGAGGGTGGCGGAATCTATCCGGCAATTGGGGTTGAAACATGCCGTCATTACCTCGGTCGACCGCGATGATTTGCCGGATTACGGCGCTGCGCATTGGGCGGAAACCATCCGCAAGGTAAAAGCCCTGAATCCGCATACGACCTTAGAAACGCTTATCCCGGATTTCAAGGGAAATACCGATTGCCTGAACAAACTGATTGAGACCCGTCCGGAAATTATTTCCCACAATATGGAAACGGTGAAACGCTTGAGTCCGCTTGTGAGGAGCGCCGCCAAATACGAAAGGAGCTTAGGGGTACTGAAACAGGTCGCCGATGCGCAGATTCCTGCCAAATCAGGTTTGATGTTAGGCTTAGGTGAAACGGAGGAAGAAGTTTTCGCGCTAATGAAAGACTTGTTGGCATCGGGCGTTCGTCTCTTGTCGGTCGGCCAGTATCTTCAGCCTTCCCGGCAACACCTTGCCGTAAAAGAATACATCAGCCCGGCGGTTTTTGACAGCTACAAAGAGAGCGCTTACAGTCTCGGCTTCAAACATGTAGAGAGTGGGCCTTTGGTGCGTTCTTCTTATCATTCCGATGCATTTTTAAACAAATGATTTAATTCATTAAAGTTTTTGGCATTTGCTTTTCCCACATTTCATAATAATGTGTGCCGGGCGCGTACAACGATTCGTGAGCGCCTTCTTCAATCAATATTCCGTTTTCAAGAATAATAATTTTATCGGCATCAATCACAGTACTCAGGCGGTGGGCAATAATCAGAATGGTTTTGCCTTCTGCAATCAGTTCCTGTATCAGTTGCTTGACATACGCTTCCGATTTGGAATCCAAAGATGAGGTAGCTTCGTCAAAAATAAAGACTTCCGGATTGGCATACAGGGCGCGGGCTATGGCCAATCGTTGCTTTTCTCCACCGGACAGTTGCGTCCCGTTTTCGCCCACATAAGTGCTGAATCCGCGGGGAAGATTTTCGATAAACGGCATCAGCCCCAAGCGTTTGACAATCGCCATAATCCGATCCATATCCGGATTGAAATCCCCCACAGCGATATTGTCGGTAATATTTCCCGAAAACAGGTTGAGTTGTTGCGGTACAGCGCTGATCATTTTGCGCATACTCTCGTTAGTGAAGAAATCAATATTCTGCCCATTCACCGTTATTTTTCCAGCCCGTATCGGGTACAATTTCTGCAATAAAGAAGCCAATGTGGTTTTTCCCGAACCGCTTTCACCGATAATAGCCGTAAGTTTCCCATAGGGGATGGTTAATGAGAAATCGACAAAAATATCCCTTCTTGTCCCATAAGAAAATGAGATATTTTCAAAACAGATATCTCCGAGATTATTTTTTCTCAATTCAATCTTGTTTTCCTCCGATTCTCTTTCCAAATCCATGATTTCGAATAGGCGGTCGGAAGCAATCAAGGCGTTTTGTATGGTTTTATTGGCGCCGATCAGGCTGGTGGCAGGTCCCATGAAGTAACCGATAATGGCATAAAAAGAGAGTAGTGTACCGGGGGTAATAGACTGGTCGATCACATAATAAGAACCGACCCACAGCACTAATATCGTAAAAAGGCGACTGATAAAACCGGATACATTCCCGATAAACAAAGCGTTAAGTCCGGAACGAAAAGCGGTTTGCATCATCAGGATAAACTTGTTTTCGGTCTTAAAATTCGTATAATCTTCAATCCCGAATTGTTTGATGGTTTTTATGGAACCGACCGATTCTACCAACTGGCTTTGCAACTCGGCCGAAGTTTCCATGATTTTTCGTTCCTGCTTTTTATTCAACTTGTCCGCAATGATGTATAAACCGGTGAACAGCGGAATAATGATCAGCATCATCAGTGAGAGTTGCCAACTGTAAACAAACATCAGTCCAAAAGAAAAAATCACAATAAAAACATTGACTATCAGCGATACGGATACATCATTGATAAACGCCCTTATTTTGACGGCATCCCCAATCCGGGACAGTATCTCCCCCACCCGCATGGTATCAAAAAATTGTTGAGGTAATCTCAATAAATGCTTGTAATATCCCAATACCAATCGGGTATCAATCTGTTGCCCTGTTTTTATCATAAAGACACTTTGGAAAACGCCGGTCACAATTTGCAATAGCATAATCAACAGCATGGCAAAACTTAACAGGTTCAATAAATTGGTATTTCCTTCCGGTAATATTTTGTCTGTGAGTTTTTGAATATAAATCGAAGTAGATAATCCCAGCAGGGTATATACGATGGCTCCGAATAAGCATTGGAAAAGCACGCTTTTATGGGGTTGGAGCAAGTAGAGAAAGCGTTTCAGGTTGGATACTTTCCGGTCGCCTTGTTGGAAATCTTCACCCGGCATAATCAGGATCAGATAGCCTGTCCATGTTTTGCAGAACTTATCCATGGAAACCTTGTGCATCCGTCCATCTCCCGGATCCATATATTCGATACTTTCTTTTTTGACTTTGTATATGACAACAAAATGGCTTAAACTGTTTCTGACAATTATGTGCGCAATCGTAGGAAGCGGTATTTTGTTTAACGAGTCTCTATCGCCTCTGACGCCTTTGGCGGCAAAGCCCGATTTTTCGGCAGCGGTCACCATGCCTATTACATTGGTGCCTTTCCGATCGGTTCCGGCTATTTGCCGGATATGGGCAATGGGCAACTGTAGGTTGAAGAATGAAGCGACTGAGGCCAGACAAGCAGCTCCGCAGTCGGTTATGTCGCGTTGTTTGATTTTGACAGGCATTTGTAAATGTCTTAAGGTTTAATAATCTTCGGGTTCATCCAGTTATCTACTTTGTCGAACATCAACTGCCAAAGGCTTCTGCGCGTCAATTGAAAACGACCGGTGAGGCTCATCCCTTTCTGTATACAGCCCTGATAACCGTTTTTCAGTTGAAGGCAAGGCGTATTAAGTTTACAGCGCACCCGGAACATCGAACGGTCGGATACGGTAACAATATCGTGCAGGATTCCGGTAACTACGCCTTCTATTAATCCCCATTCCCGATAGTCGAAAGCATCTAACTGGAAAACAACCGTCTGTCCTTCACGGATATACCCGATATCGGAGGGGGAAATATAGCATTCCGCCAACAGTGAATCGGCTGCGGAAATATAAGCGATAGGCTGGTTGGGGCCAATAAAATTTCCGGCCTGAAAACCACTCACTTGCACCAAGGCGCCGGAAATAGGGGCAGTGATCACATAGTTCCTTTTTTCTTTCTCCAATTGTTTGATATTGGAAGCAAGGCTTTGATTTTCAATTTCCAGATTGGTTCGTTCGCTTTGCCAAGAGGCGTAAAACTCTTCTTTCAGATTGGAGAGTTGACTTTCAGCCTTTTCCAAATTGTTTTTCAAAGTCAGGTATTCAAATTCCGACACCACTTTTTTCTCAAAAAGCGCTTGGGTGGTTTCGCAGTCTTTCCGCAGAAAATCAATTTGGATTTGTTGGTCGTTCAGTTTGGAATAGTAACGGTGATATTCGGCCAAGTATTTCGGCGATTGGGGCTTTTCATTGCCCATTAACAGGCGGCTTATATCCTCCATAAACCAGCTGTTTTGCTCGCTTTTTTCCCAGTTCAAGGCCATCTGTTCCTGTTGGCGTTCCGTATTGAAAACAATCAAAGTGTCGCCGACAAAGACACTTTTGTTTTCATAGAGGTGATATTCAAGCACTTCCCCATAAACGGAGGCTTGCAATACGGTATTCTCCATGGACGTCCGGATAAAGCCCCGGCTTTGGGCGCTGATGTCGACCTTAATAAAGGGCAGAGCGACAAAAGTCAAAACGATGGCAACCAAGATGGACGAATAGATGATTTTGCTTTGAACCCGAAGCTGGGTGTAATAATTCTCGGCGGAATATTCGATGATTTCGGGTGGAAAAATTGGGGGCATTGATTTGTTATTTCATGTACTTTTTTACCAACGAGCGGATGAAATTGAAAACCAAGTAATAAAAAACCAGCGGAATAATCAGTCTTCTGAAACCATAAAGCGAGAAGCTTTCTCCGGCTATGATATTTTTGACAAAATCATACAGATTTATGGGAAAATAAATAATTGATGCCGGATTTTTCACCAATGTATAATAAAGAAACATTGATATAAAGGAAAACTGAACCAATCCATATAGTATCATATAAATATCGGTATATTGACAACTGATTTTTTGCTGTGAAAATACACTTTTGAATAGATTGATAACTTTTTTTCTGGCATTTGAAGACAGGTTAGGTTTATTGGTTAAGTCCGACAAGACCCAATAACCATCGCCTCGAATAAATGGATTCAAATTGAAGAGCGTGCTTGTCATGATAAACAGGCTTGTCATAATCAGTGTATAACTATTGAATAAAAAACTGATAACAAGCAGTATAAAGCAGAAAATCAATTCAAAATAAATCCCGGCCAGATTGACTACAATTCGTTGGCCTCTTTTCAGTTTCCAAATATCCGTAACATCGGCGAAGTAAACCGGACGGAACAGGTAAAATCCGCCACCAATACCACCATGCTCCGCCCCGAAATATTTGGCAGCGGAGGCATGCCCTATTTCATGAAAAGTGACACTGATAAATTGAAGCAGGAAAAAAAGTAAAAAACTGGCCCGTACATCGAAATGTTTATACAAATCAATATCTTTAATCAATATTGCTACAGTAAATAGCAATATTGCCGTTATCAGACAAATAAATACATTTTTTTTGAACAAGGGAGAAAAATAATCTACAATTTTGGACAGCAGATTTTTGTTAAAGATAATAAAGCTGAGTTTCAGATAAGCGGGTTTTGTAAAAGGTTTGATTTTTTCGTCATAACCTTTCAACATTCCATAACCGGCCAACGTATCCGTCAATAAAGCATGTATGAATTTTCCCGGAACGCTTTTACCATAGGTGGATTCATAAAGCTGCGCAATCTCACCAATGCTTTTTTCACCATCCATCAGGGATAGGATACGGTATACCTCCCTGTTTATTTTCAAATAATGTTTATCTTGCGTATTGCATAGAATAAATTCATTGTTTGTCAATGGATTAAATTGAATACTATCGGATAAGACCGGGACAATATGGGTATATTCTTCTTCCATTCAATAAAATTTACTCCGGCTTGAATGTGCCGAAAGCATTTACATTATCAAATGATTTGATAATTTCCTCATCTACTTTTGTCCTTTTTACGATGGGGTTGTTTTTCCAAAAATCAGGATGATATTCCATTTGCTGAACGATGTCAAGCAAATTACCTGTTTTTGCTGTCTTTTGTTCTTTAGGTGGATTTGTATCCGGGCCGACAGCAAATAATGTAGATGTAATATGCATCTTGTGTTTTCCTTTTTCAAACCAAAAATTAATCGTAAAATCTTGCGTGCAGTTTATTGCTTCTACATGTGGATAACCGTCCGTACCATCTTTGTAATTTATAGTAAAAGAAAAATGTGAATCAGATACCTTACCAAGCACCTTAGCTACCTTACCAAAAAACTTAACTTGAGCAGAAAGATTTTCTATTTTGTTATTTGAGATGCCTTCTATACGGATGATAGCTAAATCCAATTCTCTGATGTATAATTTTCCCCATGCCAATGTTAATTTTTCTTTTGCTTTCTTTTTCGGTATGAAATTCAATACAATAATATCTCCATTTTCTTCAGTAAAAAAACGGTTTTCTACTTCAATATCATAAATCGTTTCAAAATTGGATTGTAAAAAAGTGTTAAATCTGTTTTTAGATGGATTCTTTTGATAAAAAGGAGAAAAAGTAGAATACAAAAAAAAATTAGTAAAAGTGAAAGTGATGATACTATCCGACGCTATTTTTGCAAAACGACTTTCTCTAAATGAAAAATGTGAACCAACATTAAATGTGTTATCAGCCGCAAAAAAACATTCAATAAATTCATTGTAATGCGTATCCGTCTTTGTTATTTGTCTGTAAAAAAAGAGGTATTTGTTATTGGTGGTATTGCTTTCTTTTTCGTATATCTCATTGTATTTCTCCCAAATTCTTCTTACAAAATTATTTACATCCCATGGGAGTACCACTACTTCGGCTAAATTTATCTCCGAAGGATCAAGGTATATTTTTGGCGGAATAGCCGTAAGGATGCTGTATTTTTTTGTCGCATAGCCCACATAAGCAATAACCAAAGAATCCGCATCAGCCGGTTTTTCTATCAGAAACTCCCCCTCGGCATTTGTAATGGTGGCTTTCTGATTTTGAACATAATAAACGCTCGCCGAAACCAAGGGTTTCCCCGTTGCTTTGTCGTATACGCCACCGGTTATGAAATTACCCTCCTGGGCTTTGATGCTCCAAGAAAAAAGAACGCCAAGTATAAGTAAACTGAACTTTTCCATAAATATATCATTTTATTATTGAAATTTTTTCAAAGTTACCGATTATTTTGTTATTATTTGTTTTTTTCTTGTCAAAATAATGCTTTCAGTGCAAATGCAGTCGTTAAAACCTTGCTCTTGTAGGGTTCCGATACCTTGGGCTTTATAAAATCGACTCCTATCCAAGAACCGTCATTTTGCTGCGAACCGGTCAGGTACTGTTCCGCTTTCTTTACGCTATCATCCGCTGTATCTCCCAATAATTTTAAAGATAAAAGGGCAAAAGAGGTAGATAAGGCGTCCGAAATATCCGGCTGCCATCCGAATCCGCCATCCTTATTTTGATTTTCTGTGATAAATCCGATTGCTTTTTGAATAGACGGACGGTATTTTTCTTTGTCCGTTTCCAACAATCTCAAACAAACGTAAGTGCCATAATACGCGCCGTAATACCATCGGCTTTCCCAAAAACCCTTTTCATGTTGATTGTTACAAATAAATTGTATCGCCTTTTCTATTACCGCGCTGTATTTTTCCGGTTGGTAGCGATACAAGGCATAGGCGAAGTTTGCGACCACCTCTACATCCGGGCCGGTTCCCCATTTTGTGCGGTTACACAAATCTTGCTTTTCCTGTACCGGCGTTCTGTTTTCGTTCGGAATAAGCCAGGTAGCAATGCCGCCTTCTTTATTATACCGATTTGCCAATGCTGTATCTATGGGTTTTGCACAATAACGAATCAAGAAATTTGCTTTTTTTGCATGGATAAATAATTGCATTATCTGCCCCAAATCATCTATATCCGCCGCTATTTCCTTTACAGAAGGAAAGTAAGACCATGCCCCTATAGCATCTTTATTGATATATTTGGTCAGGTACCTGATTTCATAATTGAGATAATTGGCAATATCTATATGCTGGTTTTTTGCAATGCTTAACAGGCAGTCGTTCAGCAAAGCTCTTTGAAAAATATCGGTAACATGCAGCGGATTTTCATTGTCGAAATCGTCATTTCGACTCAGGTACATTACATGCTTCATCTCTGCATAATTTCTCAGGTAATCGGCTTTTATATAATTGAGTCCCGATTGCAGGGATGGATTGTCAATTGCATCCAAGGAGAAAAACCGGTCGGTAATGATTCGTTTTTTGTACAATTTGGCCTTGGTTTCAACGACTTTTATATATCCCAACGTAATATCCGCATAGTTGGAAATGGTATTCTTCATATCCCGAATTACCCCCAACCACTCGCTGTCGATATTCAGCGGGCTTAACATATCTTCGGCCTTTTGAAAAGCCGCTATTGACTTATTCAAAATAGCTGAGGCTACGCCTTGGGTGTATAGCAATTTGTTTAAGATAGAAAGATTGTTTTTATACCGATTGAAATCTACTTTTTGCTTCAGTTCATATATAGCCCAATTGAACTGACCTTGTTCAAAATCTTCTTTAAAATCTTTGATATCATCGTATAACTGAAAACCTACCGAAAAATAATAATGCGAATGAAGTAATAGCCGGTATAAATTTTCATTTTTTTTGTCTGATAACTGGTACAGGCAGTCGATAGCGATTTTCCCGAAAGTTGATTTTTTATCTGCCAGATTTTTGTAAGCCTCCCAGTTCACTTTTTTTTGCGCTTGCAATTGTTTCTCAATTTTAACCGCGCCGATAAATGCTTGTTTTCGCCTGTCCCAATATTTCCAGAATTCCGAATTGATACCGAAAACTGAAATCAATATCTTTACCGCTTCTTCCTGTAGGATGGAAATCAATGGAAAACTTGCAAACCGCTTGTTGTCTACAATAGAATCGGTTAGCAAGGTTGCCTGGTAGTAATAGTAGCCTGCTTCAGAAAGGGTTTCGACAATCTTTTTATCTATATCCTCAAAATATTTGTAAAATAAACGAGGATAATATTGATAATATACCGGTGATTTATCGGTAGATTTCAAGTTTTTTATCAATTCATTCTTCATATTGTATTGAATATTATTTTTCCTTAGCAAATTGAAAATAAGAGGTAGAAAATTTCTCATTCTACCTCTTAAATCAAGTTTAGAAATTAGTTGAAAACGAATGTGGAACTAAAACTTTTTGATCCATCCGGGTTTTCCTCATAATCAAAGTCAATACTCTTTAGCCATCCCATTTCATACCTTTTTTCCAATTCTTCCACTTGGAAGAGTTCACTCAGTTCTTGTTCGTCAAATTTTACTTGATCCATAAAAAATTAATTAAATTGTTAATAAATAATACCATATTAAAATGGTTTTTATATCGGAATACTAACTGAAACCCAATCTGTTCTTCCACCATGCCCACTATTGGTTTCATAGCTAGCACTTTTTATCCAGCCCATTTCGTATCTCTTTTCCAATTCTTCCACTTGGAAGAGTTCATTCAGTTCTTGTTCGTCAAATTTTACTTGATTCATAAAAATTAATAATTAAATTGTTAATAAAAAATATGTTATCTGTTTGTTAATTTACTTCTGTCGCTTTATTCAATCTATTTAGCAGTTGTGCATAGCACTTATCTAAAATAATATTAAACCAAGGCGTGTATTCTTGGGAATAAATTATTCTTCGCTTATTAATATTCTCTAAGCTATCCCATTGATAAGCATTCACTTCATTTGAATTGACATGGGGCGTTTCATCTGAACACCCGATAAAAACACAGTCATATTCATTTTCCGTCAAATCTCCGCATTGAGCATTGTATTCGAAGTCAAAAGCATGTTCCAGCGAACAAGAGATACCCATTTCGTAGACCAATCTTTCTTCGGCAAATTTTTTTATTTCCGAAATGGCATCAGACAGTGGGTGACTGCAACAAGTATTTGTCCATAAACCGCCGGAGTGGTACTTGTGTGCAGCGCGTTGTTGCAACAGCAATTCGTTTTTCGCATTAAAAACGAATACCGAAAAGGCATAATGAAACTTGCCCTCTTTGTGCGCTTTCAATTTATCGTATTGTTCACCATTCACAAGTAATACCATTTTTTCTTCATTTTAAGCTGTTTCCAGAAGCCATTTATCATACGCTTCATCAAAAACGGACGAAACTTCTGTTGCCGAATTATACCGCATTTCAGGATTTCCTGCTAAAGATTTCTTGATAATCGCTATCAGAAAGGAAGGAACAAGTTCCCCCTTGAAAGATAGCTCAAAAGAAAGTTCTTTGGACGCAATCAATTTACAGAGATATTTCCACGAAAAACTTTTAAATGGATATTCTTCATACACTAAAAAGTAAATCAATATACCCATCCTGTAAATATCTATTTGGAAATTATGCACATAGTCTTTCATCCAAGTAAATACATTCGCTGAAATATGCTCCGGTTCTATGTAATAATTAATGCCGCCTTTTACTCCCGAAATTACATTTCCTTCGGAACAAATAGCCGAATAGCCGAAATCAATCAGTTTAACATTTAATTGAGGGTCGACTATGAACTGTTTCAGATGGATATCTCCATGCACGATTTGGTTCTCGTGCAAAAAAGACAATACTTTTATCACCTGGCAGGCAAGATAGAGTTTATGTTTGATTTTCAGTTTCCCTATGAGAATTAAGTCTTGTAGTGTCCGACCTTTGACATATTCCAAAACGGCCAGATTTTTATCTTTATCAAATGCTATCAATGAGCGTATTAAAGCGTGTTGGCCGATTTTTCCCATAATCTCAAATTCCTGTCGAAAAAAGTGTATTTTCTTTGCATCAACGGTTTCGTGATGGTCGTGTATGTATTTGACAACCACCTTTTCGTTCCGCTCTGTGTCCTGTGCTATCGCTATCGTTACATCTTCACTTCGCTGTAAAATATACAAAATAGCAAAGTTTCCGATATGCCTTTCCCATTTGCGTTTCTTTGGCTTTAAAACAGGCATCTTAGATGTTATTAAAATCTTTCTGTGAACCATTTGCGAAAAAAAATCTTTCAACACAGTATTTATCTCGTCATTTTGTAGCGATCCGCCATCAATCTTTCTTGCCAGATTGAGTATCGTATTCGGCTTACGGAAATTTTCTAAAAAGCATTTGATGGATGAATTTATTACATATATATCGTTTCCTTTTTTATTTATCAGCAGAAATGAATTTGTATCCATCTCCTCTTTTTGTAGCAATGAATTTGTAATCATCTTACTTATTGCTACCATAAAAAAGTGTTTCGGAAATATGTATAAATCATTTTCCATCAATTCTATTTTATTACTATCCGCCATTATTTAATTAAAATTTCAAATTAATACGAAAATTAGAATCTTTTTGCTATGTTGTTGAAAAAAATAAACGACCGAAGAGACAAATCGCTGCATTTTGATTTTCTTTATAAATCCATCGTCTGTTAATTCTTTATTAACAATAATCTTATCTATCATACTCTCCGATAATTCATTTACAAAAATTTTCATCTTTTTTCTATGAAACAATAAACTATTAATAAAATTTATCAAAAATTACAGATAACGTTTTGAATGTTATTGCTGTAATTGCGCTGACAAAGTTATGCGTATCCAGTCCAATTTCCTTGGACGGAAGGATTTATTTTTTGTCAAAAAGGAATATCATATCTTGCCAGACAGCGCTATCAGTTATTTCAAAGTCATTTACATAGTACATGGTATTCTTTTTAGGGTCGTATTTAACCACGCCCCCGTAATCGGCCAATTCCCCAATAATATTGTACAAGTGGCTTCTGCTCAGACGAAATCTTTTGGCAAAATCAGTTGGGTTTC
>JAITNQ010000152.1 GCA_031290435.1 Candidatus Symbiothrix sp.
CAGAGAAGTTAAGCCCGGTTGCGCCGATGGTACTGCGTGTAAGTGGGAGAGTAGGTAGCTGCCGTTTTTAGAGGAAGCCGTTCAGGTTGATATGCTTGGACGGCTTCTTTTTGTTTAAAATTTTAGGTTCCTATTTCGTAGCCTCAATAATTGCTCTGAAATAACCGATTGATTCGCCGATTCCCGTAAACGGGTCATCCATATTTTTCTCGTGCTCCAAACTGAGGCATCCGTTGTATCCTACGGTTCTCAATGCACTGACAAACGCGGGAAAATCAATCAAGCCCCGGCCTACTTCGGTCGAATGACCGGCTTTTGTATTACCGGTAACATCTTTGAGGTGAATGTCGAAGATGCGGGAATGGTATTTCAGTAGATCGGCGACGGGGTCTTTTCCGTTTCGCAAATCATGGCCAATGTCAAAGCACATACCGATGCGCGGGTCCATGTTTTTGGTATGATTCCAGACCTCATCGGCATCCTGATAGATAGCAATATCGGGTCCATGCAAATGGATGGCGAAGTGGAATCCGTATTCTTTCACTTTTTTGTCTACATAGGGAAGGAGTTCTACATTTGGGACGCCAACGATAAGTTTCACACCCACCCTTTGGGCGTAAGCGAATGCATTGTCCACTTCGGCTTCCGATTTCATGTAAATCGGGCCTACGGCATAACCGGTTACTCCTTTCGAAGCCAATTGGGCATGAAAAGCGGCGATTTCTTCATCCGTACTTTTCAGCGGTAGATGAAAATCCTTGATACACAGGTAGTGTACGTCTGCTTTCTCCATAACGTCCAAAGTTTTGTCTATGTCGAATTTCACAAAAGTATAACCGGCCATTCCTAATTTAAATTGTTCGCCTGTTTCGGGAGGCAGGATATCGTTTTTGAGTTCTTTTATTTTGATGTTCTTGAAAAACACTTCGTCGCCATGATCCTGAAGCAGAATATGGCCTTCGGCTGCATTTCCGAAATCAGGCCAGTTGACATATTTGCTGTAAGCGACCAAAGCATTGAATTCTTGTGTATTACGGGTGTATTCGACAACTTTTGAACCATTCAGGTAATGTTGTACGCGATTGCCGTTGACGATGATAGTAGCGGTATTGAATTGATTGATGTCGAAACGGTATCCTTCGTCCGACCTGCTGGGGGGAATCAAATCGTACAATGCGCCCAGGAGACGGTTTCCCTTCACACCCAGTTTGGCGTCGGGGTGGTGGTTGTCGTCCAATAGCTGAAATTCACAGCCGATGGCCGAACCTTCACCTTTGTTCAGTCCGGGATCTACAAAATATTTGATTCCACTGTTGGCGCCTTTGGTAATTTTGAAATCGACTTTCAGGATAAAGTTGCTGTATTTCTGTGTGGTGACGATATCGCCGCCATTGGCCGATTCGGCTCCGTTGCTCGGTAGAACATGCAAGGTTCCGTTTTGGATAGCCCAACCTTTGTCCGGAAAGACATCTAATTTGGCGCCTCTCCATCCTTCGGTTGTTTTTCCGTCCCACAGCAATTTCCAACCTTCACTGATTTCTTGTTGCGATAAAGTATTGTTCTGTGCTTTGGTTACGAATCCCAGGGCCGAGATACACATAACCAGCGCTAATAAGCCTGTTTTTCTCATCTTTTTTCGTTTTTTTATAATTTATAGAATTCTTCCCAACCTTTGCGGGGCGGGATTTGAGTCAGCATGGAATTTGCAAATGCATTGTTGGTAATTTGCTTTGTTTCCCGGTCGAAAACAATTTTTGTATTCATACGTTGTACCATCACTCCCAGAGAAAATACCTGGCTCAGGATTCCGTTTATCTCGAAAGGAGAACGTGTTTTTTCCTTGCCCAGACATGCCAGCAGGAAGTTGGCAAAATGGTTGGAAGGGCTTTCCGGCGTTTCGGGCAATTTCGCCGCCATTGCTTTGGCTTTGGCTTCCGGAATGATTGAAAGGGTGCTGCCGTGTGTTCCGCCTTTGAATATCAATTCTTTGCTGTAAATGATTTTGCCGGGATTCAGTTTAGCAGGTTGTAATTTTCCTCCGGCCACCGGTGGAATATTGGGATCAATTTCCGATACGCCGTAACCTTCCGGTACTTGAGGGATATTATTGACGCCATCGTACCATGTTATGTCCACGGGAGGCATATTTCCCCGTTTCGGGAAACGGAAGAGTAGGGTAGAGGCTTTCGGGAAGATATAGTCGTTGTGTCCGTCAATCTTCACGGGAATTACTTCTTCCGGCAGGCCCAAGTCTAAAAATTCGTGGATGGTATCCAGAATATGTGCGCCCCAATCACCCAGCGCGCCCATTCCGAAGTCGTACCAGCCACGCCAGTTTCCCGGATGGTATTTTTCGTTGTAATCGTGATACAACGCCGTAGTCAGCCATATATCCCAATCCATGGTAGGGGGAATCGCTTGCGCTTCGGGGAAACGCGCCGTATTGGAATCCCATGGATGCCATCTGCGGTCGCCGTTCATGTGGGCGGTAACCGCCGTTACATCTTTGATGATTCCCGCATCTTTCCATGCTTTGAACTGGAAATAATTGGCGTCGGAATGACCTTGGTTTCCCACTTGAGTGACAATCTTTTTATTCTTTTTTGCGGCAGCTATCATCAGTTCCGCCTCGTAGAATGTTCTGGCCATGGGTTTTTCCACATAAACGTGTTTACCCATTGAGATGGCCAGCATGGCAACCGGAAAATGCGCAAAGTCAGGGATAGCTACACTGACCGCATCAAATTCGTTTCCGATTTTGTCGAACATTTCCCGGAAGTCCTTAAAACGTTTGGCATTGGGAAATTTGTTTAACATCGCCTGTGTATGTGGAGCGCCCAGGTCGACATCGCACAGCGCGACGATATTTGCCATACCTGTCCGACTAAAATCGTTGATAATTTCGGCGCCCCTATTGCCTATCCCTACGCAGGCAAGGTTTACTTTGTCGTTAGCGCCCATTATTCCGGATGTACTTGCTGCCGTTGACGTAAATGTATTCAGTCCGCTCAAAGCAAGTCCGGCGGTAGCCATCCCGCCTGTTTTCAAAAAAGTTCTGCGTGTAATCATGGTATTTTCTATTATTTCATGGCAAAAATAGTTATTTTTCCGGAAGATAACAAATAATTGTGAGGTCATTGAAGGCGCCTGCGAGGCAAAGTAAAGACGTGGCGTGCCGCGTCTTCCAGCCCCAGATCGGTGGGCGCCTCTTGCAATACCTCTCCCCCGACCCCTCTCCATTTTGGAGAGGGGAGCGCCTCTCTGTCATTGAAAGCGCCTGCGAGGCAAAGTAAAGACGTGGCGTGCCGCGTCTCCCAAGGGCTACAATGACTTCAAAAATATTTCAGCAACCCATTGTAGGGCTACAATGACTTCAAAAATATTTCAGCAACTCATTGTAAGCCTACAACCGGCTGAATATTTTCGCAACAAGCTGTTGTAAGTTTGAAAAATTTCACAAACGTGTTAGGCGCATAGCGCCGCTATTTTTGTAGCCGGGTGCGTAAGCG
>JAITNQ010000172.1 GCA_031290435.1 Candidatus Symbiothrix sp.
CAAAAACAGGAAAAAATACTGTCGTTATTTCAAACGAATGATTTTTTCAAGGTGCTTCTGAAAAATCATACTGAAAATAAAATAACAATTAATTTTTATCAATTTTCAATTGATCCGGATACCTTTTTTGAAGAAGTTAATCCTCATGCCCTTTTCTTTTTGGCGGATACTGAAAAATGCAAAGAATTGGAAGATGATTATGGCATGATGTTTATTTCCAATGAAAACCAAAAGGAACGAGCCGAATTTTTGTTTAACGATGATTTGGTAAATGTCAGTAAAAACGATAAAGAGAATAAAATAACGAGTTGGGATTTCATTTCAAAGTATAAACACCCGTGTAATTCTTTGATTATTGCGGACAATTATATTTTGCAATACAATGAGAAGATTGAAAATAACCTAATCGGACTTTTACGAAAAGTATTGCCCGATAAATTAAATAAGCGTGAATTTCAAATCACAATAATAACGGGGGAAGTTGGTGTAAAGCAACGTTATGATTTTATTATGGAATGTCTTGATAAATTGAAGAAACCCTATAAAATTTCCTTAAAAATCATTACAAAATCAGTCGATAACCATGACAGAAATTTTCTGACAAATTATTTGTGGATAAATTCCGGTTATGGTTTTACAATTTTTCGGGATGATAAGGATCATCAAAGATTAAAACCGGAAGCAAATACCCATTTATCTATTACGCCTTTAAATAGTAATCCAGCGGCAAAAGACGTGGTTCTTTCTTTGAAAAATCAGTATAAGAAAATAGAACAAAATGGGGTAAATATAGGGAGTCAATTGATTGTTATGCCGAAAGAAGAGCAAGGGAAAGTGACTTCTAAATTGTTGAAATAATTGGATTTGTAAATTAAAATAGATAATTTTTATACATAATGTTATGCAAATTGGAATAGTTAAATGGTTTGATTCTGAGAAAGGATTTGGCGTACTTGGAGATCCCAAGGAAGAGTTTTTTTTGCACATAAATAACTTTATCAACAAACCTAAGAATCTATCTGACAGTATCGATTTCTTTGCGTTCAAAGGAACAGTAATTATTTTCGAAAAAAAGTTTGATAAAAAAAAGAATAGAAATATTGCGGAACAGTGTCGTCTTGTCGGAGAATTAAATGATTGGAACATTATTCTTCGTTATTTAGATACACCTGATAAGGTTAGTATTGAAGTAGAAGAAACAAGATATGGAAATAGAGGAAATTCATATAAATACAAAGAATTTCAAAATTTCAGTCTGATGAACTTGGCTGCAAAACAATTCTTCAAAAAGAAAACAGATGATGAAATATTAAGTACAATAACAAACTACTTTGATAATGAATTAAACAATAAATATTTTTTTAATTATTGCGAGCTTATTGAGAATAGTATTCAGAAAAGTTTAAAAAAAGAGCAAGCAACTACTTTATTAAAAGACATCTTCACTCATTTTGGAAATAACTTAAATGAGGAAACTCTTTTTCACGTGTGGAAGGACAAAAAATTTAAATTCATCTCATACACAGAGATAAATGAGTACGAAATTCCCCAAAAAGTTCTGAAAAATTTCATTACTGAAATTAGTATTGCTGAGTTGAAAAGAATTAAAGATTTCAGCTATGGTTCTGAATTTTGCAATGACTTTGTAAATTCAAAATTTTGCAACATAAGTAGTTTGAATTTTGATGAAATAAAATCTTTATACTTATTTCTTGAATTTACAAACGAAGAAGAAAGAGAAAAGCACAAAGTACAACTAGACAGTTTTTATGCTCAAAAAATTATTAATGAAATAATTGAGCAAACTGATAAATTTGATGTAATAGAAAATAACGATGATTTTTACAACTACAATGAATTAAATCAAATTATTCCAAGCCAGATTAGCGAAGAAAAAAAAATTAAAATCAAAACCGAACTCAACAAAATTATCGCTTCAAAATGTTCAGAAGAATATAAATCAGAACTTTGGATAAAAGGAATTATTGAAGATGTACCTTTTGAATTTATCTCAACAACCTTTCTTGACGGCAACACAGAAAGTGATAAAAGAACTATTATCTTAAGCAAATTGCAATTGAATCAGCAGTTAGAGCTACTTAAAAGCTATTCTGAAAGAAATAGTTTTGAAAAAGCATTTGAAACTTTAGAAACTTTAGTAAAGGAAGAAAATATACTTGGCTATGATTTTAAACTTTCTGAAAATCTTTTTAACACAGAATTTTGGAAAGAAAAACGATGTAATGGGTTAGTTAACTTGTTTGTTCAATATGTCAACGAAAAAAGCAATGACAGGGATAAATACGAATTGTTTTTCAAAGGATTAATAAAGAATATTTCTCAAACTTTAGTGAAACAAAATATTGGCAAGTTATCCAAAAGTGATTGCCGAAAGATATTTGAAAGTCAATCTGAAAACAAAAGTTATATTCTTGAAATTTTGCAAGATAAAGTATTGAACAAAAATATCTCCTCTATTGATTGGGTGTATAGTTTAGGTGAACAGTATTTAGATAAAACAGATTTCAGTCAATTAGACAAAAATGTTTTTAACTCTATTGAACAAAAAGAATATTTCAATTTTTGGAAAATCGGGAAGGGTAAGATTTTTCCTAAAGATTATGTAGAGGGTAGCATTCTAAATGATAATTATGGTAATTATAAACAAATCGAAGAGTGGATTCAGAGCAAAGTCATTTCTCGTAAAAAAATAAACAATATTTTATTTTCTTATCTATGTGAGCAAATTCTTGTAACAGATAGAATAATATTTCATAAACAATTTAACCGCATTAAATATTTATTAGAAAATGACAAGACATATTTGGATAAAATTAAAGAGTTCAAAAATGATTTTTACGAAGTCATTCTTTGGTTTTTAGATATAGAGGAATCCTTTAATTTTGAAACACTAAAGCATAAGTTCATTTATTTTCATCCAAATGAACAAGTACGAATTATAAAAAAACTATTTTTTCTTAAAGCCCAAAGTAGATTTGACCTTACCGTTGAAAAATTAGATGAATTAATTCGTTTTGATTTGGACTTATATAAAACCTCTTTAAGTGTTAATTCTACAATACCTATTGATATTTCTACAGATATGATAATTAAATCCTTATTGTCATATCAAAAAGAGCAAAAGTTTTTAACTGAAAGTGAATTATTAACTATTATTCTCAAAGACTTGAATAATAACAAGACAGAAGATTTTGAATTCAAACATTATTTTGAAAATTGTGGAGGAAGATATACGGCTGAATTTAACTGGAATACAAATGGTAAAATAACAAAAAGACCCTTTGGAAATAATCAATTTTATTTTGCAATTGAATTTAGTACTGGGAAGCAACAAACGCATAATGTCTATTATAAAAGAAGTGGAAGAAGCGATACTTATACGGAATTTGTTCCAAATACTAATTTTGAAAAACTAAAAGAATCTGTAAAATTGTTGCCGGAGCGTAAATGGAATGGCGAAAAAGGACATTGGAGTGTGCCGGCAATATATGAACAAGAGGTAATGTTATTTGCCAAAAATAATCATTTCTTTTTGGATTTCGAAGAAAATAATTATAAAAATAATACCCATTTAGCTAAATTTGAAAGAGAGGATAAGCCTAATGGCATTATGTTTTGTGAAGGTCGATTGGCAAATAAGCAACATGAAATGTTTAATCAAGATTTTTGGTGGTGTGCAGGGCAACCTTGTTTTGAAAAATGTGAAACAATACATTCTCCCGATGATTGGGAACACTATACACTTCTTGATTTTTGTGAAATACTTGGATTTGATACTGATGAAATAAATAGAATGGATGATTTTATTTCAAAAGGGCGCTATTATCAGTTTATTGGGGTGATAAATAGATTTAACCAACTCCTTGAAAAACTTTCTTGTTCTGATTGTAATGAATTACTCTATCCTATTGATACGTCTCATTTTGCAGCATATACTGTTGTTAGATTTCATTGTATAAATGAAAATTGTAATAATCATAAAGAAATTTATTTGAATCATTGTTTAAATGGACAATGTAATTCAATTATTGACAGTAGAGACTCGAAAGAATGCTCTAATGGGTTATATATTTGTGATAAATGTGGAAGTTGTTGTTCTCATGCTATGTTGAGTAGAAGGCTCTCTAATTTGGAATTAACAGGGGGATATATACATCCAAATTTGCGTAAATGCGTAAATGAAAAATTAGGACATCTTGAAAGAGCAGAGTATTTTTGTTACAAATGTAGAGGTTCTATGAAAGAAATATCTACAGATGTGTTTTATTGTAATAACTGTTATGTAAAATATGATACAACTAAGTATAAATTCAATAGGATTCATAGACACTTACAGAAAATTTCATAACCTTCATGTCCACCAACAAAAATGCTCAAATCCGCTATTTAATCCTCGACAACTGTTTTCGCAACACCGGTCGTCGGTATTTCATTGAAGATTTAATCTCGGAATGTAACAAAAAATTGCAAGAGATAGACCCTGAGTTCAAAGGAATTAGTCGCCGACAAATCTTTGACGACATCAATTTTATGGAAAGTTCCGAAGGATGGTCTATTGATTTATTGCGGGAAAAGGGAGGTAAAAAGGTCTTTTATCATTATGCCGACCCTGCTTTTTCCATTAATAATATGCCATTGAATGAAATTGAGATTACTCGCTTGCAATCCACCCTGCAACTAATTTCGCAATTCAAAGGAATGCCCCAATTTGAATGGATGGCAGAACTATTGCCGAAATTAAAACAAAATGCAAGCGCCGATTCGGAGGTAATTATGGAATTTGAAAGCAATGTCTATCTAAACGGATTAGATAAAATCGGAATCATTTACAATACTATTACCTACAAAAAAGTGCTAAAGATAAACTATCTGCCTCATACCTGCGAAGCCTCTTTTGATGTTATTATACACCCATATTATTTAAAACAATACAACAATCGCTGGTTTCTTTTGGGCTATAATCCATTGCCTGATAGATACAATTGGAATCTTGCCTTAGATCGAATTCAAGATATAAAAGAATTGGATGCAGAATTTATTCCAAACACAGAAATTAATTGGCAGGATTATTTTGAAGATATAATTGGAGTAACCACACCTTTTGGTCAAACGACAGAAAAGATTATTCTTCATTTTTATGGAAAAACGGCGTATTATATGCTATCCAAACCCATTCACGGCTCTCAAAAAGCCAAATGGATTGACAAAGAAATTTTGGAAATTCAATTAGAATTAATGGTCAATTACGAATTTGAACAATTTATTCTTTCTTATGCTGATAGCATAAAAGTTATTCAGCCACAATCCTTGGCTGATAAGATAAAATCCCGATTGAGTAACGGATATAATTTGTATATTTAAATTTACAAATAGAGTGATAAAAAATTAGAGTGAATAAACAATAAATTATTAATTAATCTTGGTAAAATCATTAGTTAAACTACAAGTCAAACCTACATAAAAAAAGCAATCACATTTGATGTAATTGCTTGATATTTATATTCTTAATTGTCTATTATTCTTGCTTGTAAGGCAGATGCTCTGAACCAGCTGAGCTAAACGCCCGTTCTAAAGTGATGCAAAGGTAATACTTATTTTTATATCTGCAATGAATTTTAGATTATTTTTTTAGAGATGAAAATTAATCTATTGATATTTAATATATTATGGTTTACTTCCAAGTAGAAATCAGAGAATCTAAGTAAGCAATATCAAGTATCGGCACACGTTTTCCACATATTACCGTTTCAACAGATTTTCTATATCTTTTATCGCCAAGCGGACAGATTTATCCACATCTATACTGTTCTGAATAGCACGGCAAGCGTGAAGCACCGTTGCATGGTCTCTTCTCCCTACCAAATTTCCAATGTGGGAATATGAAAAATCCGTATATTTTTTAGATAAAAACATGGTTACCTGACGGGCTTGCACAATTTCCCGCTTGCGGGACTTGGACTGAATTTCTTTCAGGTCAATATTAAAATAGTTGCTGACCACATCTTGTATTTTTTCTATGGTAATCGGTTTGTTTTCTTCCATCTTGATGGTTTTACCGACCACTCTTTTTGCCAGTTCCAAATCAACTTCCTTGCCATAAACCAATGAATGGGCTACCAAAGAGGTTATGATGCCTTCGAGGTCGCGGGCATGTTCGGTAACATTTTCGGCAATAAAATTCACAATACTTTCCGAAATATTCAAACCGTCTTGTTTGATTTTGTTATTCAGGATTTTTCTCCTCAGTTCCATATCCGGCTTATTTAATTCTCCGGTTACCCCCCATTTGAAACGGGAAATCAATCGCTCTTCGATGCCTTGTAAATCTACAGGCGCCTTGTCGGAGGCGAGGATTATCTGTTTCCCAAGCAAATGCAAATGATTGAAAATATGGAAATATGCATTTTGTGTCTTTTCCTTGCCTGCCAATTCTTGAATATCATCTACAATCAATATATCCACTCCTTGATAGAAATGAATAAAATCATTGGACGTATTGTTCCTCGAAGCATCCGTAAATTGTACCTGAAATAAATGTGAGGAGATATAGACCACTTTTTTGTCGGGAGACAACTCAATAATTTTGTTCCCGATTGCATGGCATAAATGGGTTTTGCCGAAACCGCATCCGCCATGTATAAAAAACGGGTTGAAAGAGGTCGTCCCGGGATTTTGGGCAATCGCTTCGCCTATGCTTCGCGCAAAAATATTACTTTGTCCTTCAAAAAAGTTACGGAAAGTGAGCCGACTGTTTAAGTTTGTGTTCCACTCTTGCTTCGGGATAATCAAACCGGGCGTCTTGTTCAGTCCTACCGCTTTCCTTCCAGAATCGCTCTCTATTCCCGCTTTTTCACTTTGCAAAATGGTGTGACCTTTCTTTGTACTGGAATTGTCTACAATAACACGGTAGAAAAGAATCAAACTTTTACCTGTGACACGGCATAAAGCAGCATGTATTAAATCTGCATACTGTTCTTCCAAATATTCATAAAAGAATTGGCTTGGCACTTGTATTGTAAAATCATTATCCATGTATTTTACCGGAACAATCGGTTTAAACCAAGTATCATAAGCCTTATTGTTGATATTATCTTTTATAATATCTAAGCATTTATTCCATAAATTTGTCGAGTCCACTTGCGCGTTTATTTTATATATTCGAGTACTGATTGAAAAAATAATTTAGAGATTATCTCATTATTTCCAATGCAAATTTTGTAAAAAAAAATAAGAAAACAAAATGCGTTTTTTCTTGTTTTTCTTATTTCTTTATTATCGCTTATCATACAAGAATTTAAGACCATGTTTCACATATCATTCATTCTCAGTCAATTAGCAAATCATATCGGACAAAGGACAAGGCTCCCAAAATATTTTTAGTCGGGTTTTCTTTTACTGGGACACATGTTTTGAATGACTGAACAATCTCAAGTAAAATTTTTATTATTTAGACAAAATCTAAATAATAAAAGTTGTCCGTCCCGTTCTATTTGTTTTCCTCAGAAAAGGGAAAAATGGACATAACGTTTGGGATTTTGTTTCAAATCGCGCAGCAGATCCGAAGCGTTTACAGCCGTAGAATCAAGGTGGTCGTACAGAGCGCGGTCATTGAGCAATAAACTTATCGAATTATTCTTACTATTCAATTGGTTTGTCATTTGATTTAAATTTTGAATAGTAGAGTCGATTTTCGTCAGGGTTGAATTCAGGTCTATTCGTTTTAGATTCGCGCTGACTTCGGTAAAATCGGAAGAAACTTGGTCCAGATTGGAAACAATAGGCGGAATATCCTTCGATAGAAGTAAGCTCAACTGCCGGGTAGATTTTTCCAAGTTGGATGTAGTCGCTGCAATCTGGTCTAAGGATTGCGAAAGCGCCGGATTATTGACTAAATATTGTATGCCAATCAGGATAGAATCAAGACGCGGCAGCACCTTTTCAATACCCGGAAGTATATTCACCGAGAGTTTGTCCATTAATCCTGCTGATGAAACACCTTCTAAAGTATCACCTGCCTGACAATAGGAACTAACGTATTTGTTCAATACCAAATCGAAGTAAGCGCCGCTGGTCAATCCCGATTTCAATTCAAAATAGCTGCCGGTTTCAACTTTCATTTTTTTATCCAGACTCACCATCACTATAATCGTATTGCCATCACTGTTAAAATAATCTATCGAATTAACCATCCCCACTCTAAACCCATTCACATAGACTGAACTTGATTTTTGTAATTCATTTACATTCGGTATTTTAACGTAATAATGATTGCTTGGTTTAAAAATATTAGCGCCTTTCAGATAATTCAAACCGAAATAAAGCAATCCCAAGCTAATAAGCGTGATTACGGCTATTGAAAGTTCTTTTGTAAAGTATTTCTTCATTATTATAAATTATTTATTAGGTATTTTTACTCCATTCTCAAACGTGATAATAAAAGCGTCTTTAAAATCTTTCGTCACTTTTTTGTATAGTTTATTTATCTCATTCCTGTCCGCCGACGCGCCGACGGTATATTTATACAATTTGTTTTCCATATAAAAATCTGCCTTATAACCCTTCAGTTCCGGTGAGTTATCCGGTATTTCTTTTGCGGAAGCCAAAATCTGTACCTTATAGATTTTGATGTTCTTAGCCGCCGCTTCTTCTGAGGTGAGGCTTTTTTCTATTGCATTCATCTCGGCAATCCGGTTGGAAACGGATGTATTCATTTCGGCAGGCATATCTGAAGCGGAAATGCCCGTTCTCCGGTCGAAATCTTTTTTGTATTGCGTGAAAGCATTGCAAATGGCAAGCGCCATTTTGTTTTGTCCTTCTTTGCTCAACAAAAAACTTTCAGTTGAAGGATTACTTATAAAATCAAGCTCAATTAAAATCCGGGGCATACTCGACTCCCTCAAAACCAAATAAGCGGCCTGTTTCACACCTCTGTCGTTTCGTTTGGCAGTATTAACCAATTCTTTTTGGACAATAGAAGCAAAATTGACGCTTTGTTCCGCATATTTATTAACGATAAACTCAAACATAATGTAAGACTCGGACGATTCGGGGTCAAAGCCTTCATATTTTTGCTCGTAATTGTCTTCCAACAGTATCACGGAATTTTCCCTTTTAGCCACTTCGAAATTTTCATCCGTTCTGGAAAGGCCAAAAGTATATACCTCCACACCATTTACAGCCGAATTTCCGCTTACAGCATTGGTATGGATGGAAATAAATAAATTGGCATTGGATTTGTTGGCAATTTCCGCTCTTTCTTTCAGGCCGATAAAAACATCTTTATTACGGGTGTAAACGATTTTTACATCCGGATGTTTAGCTGCCATATATTGCCCCAAAAGCGTGCCCACAGCCAAATTAATGTCTTTTTCCCTTCCCTTTTTGCCAAGAGCGCCGGTGTCTTTTCCCCCATGCCCGGGGTCAATAACCACCACAAACGGTTCTTTATTTACTTGCGCATGGACGGGAGACAGTAAAACAGCCGCGATAGCCAAAAATAATATGTTTGTATACTTCATTGCGGGTCTTCTATTTGGATTTCCGTCCGCAAATTTACATGTTTATTTTTAATTTTCATTAAAACTACGCTCTTTTCCTACTATAAAACCAAATATATTACCTTTTTCCGTGATATTATTTTTATCTTTGTGGCGGAAATTAAAAAAGATGGTACCCGTAGACATTATTAGGAAATTCTATCACGAAAAGAGTGATTTGTACAAAATCCTACTTGAACATAGTTTTTCTGTCGCTGATAAATCGTTGTATATAGCTCAAATGCATCCTGAAATGGATTTAGATAAAGCGTTTATTTTTGAAGCTGCCATGTTACACGATATCGGCATTTTCAAGACAGATGCGCCGGATATTTATTGTCACGGAACATTTCCTTATATTTGTCACGGGTTTTTGGGCAGTGATTTATTGAAAGAAGAGGGTTTGCCTCGTCATGCATTGGTGTGTGAAAGGCATACGGGTGTAGGCTTGAGTAAAGCCTACATCATCAAAAATAACCTGCCTGTTCCGCATCGGGACATGCTTCCCGAAACGCCGGAGGAACAGCTGATTTGTTTTGCGGATAAATTTTTCTCTAAAACGCATTTAAAAAGGGAAAAATCGGTAGAAAAAATCAGAAAAAGTCTCTCCAAGCACGGAGATGAACCGGTAAAAAAATTTGATATGTGGTACAAAATATTTTTAGGCTAAGTCAAAATTTCTCACATGATTATAAAAAGTCCTTATTGTTTCTGGATTTGTTTGTTTGTTTTGCTTTATGCCGGACAAAGGGCGGTTGCACAGGAAACCGTACCTGTAACAGCGTCACAGGATTCGATAACGGGCATAAACATAGACAATAAAACGGATTCTACAACCCTAAAAACAGATTCAATCAAACCAAACGCCCTTGATGCCCCTATCACGGCTACTGCCAAAGATTCTATGGTCATAATAAGAAAAGGATCGAATAAATTGTATATTTATGGAGAAGGCACTGTGAAATACGGGAATCTCGGTTTGGAAGCCGAACATATAGAATTAGATGCAGACAGCCGCGCCATTTATGCTACTTATGCTTTGGACTCAATAGGAGAAGAATTTGGTTATCCGGTTTTTAAAGAAGGGGAAAAGCAGTATGAAATGAAGCAGGTATGGTACAACTTTAAAACCCGGAAAATGTACCTTCTTGATATCATAACCCAAGAGGGAGAAGGTTACCTTACGGCAAGCACAACTAAAAAAATGGCGGATGATGATTTGTTTCTGAAAGATGGAAAATATACTACCTGTGACGAGCATGAACATCCGCACTGGTATTTCCAAATTACGAAAGGCAAACTACGACCCGGGAAAAATGTAGTAGTAGGGCCTACCTACTTAGTGGTAGAAGATGTGCCTTTGCCGATTGCCGTTCCTTTTGGTTTTTTCCCGTTTTCGAAAAGTTATTCATCCGGTGTGATAATGCCTACCTATGGAGATGAAATGACCCGCGGTTTTTCGCTAAGGGATTTCGGTTACTATTTTGCTATCAATAATTTTGTCGATTTAGCGCTTAGAGGAGAAATATATACCAAAGGTTCATGGGGTATAAAAGCGGATTCCAGATACGTGAGAAAATACAAATATTCCGGTAATTTTAATGCCTCATACTTGCTCACGGTGACAGGAGACAAAGATACGGAAAACATAGCCGGTTCCGATTACAAAAAAGACAAGGCTTTCAGTCTGAATTGGAACCATAGTCAGGATGCGAAAGCGAATCCTTTCGTTACCTTGAGCGCAGACGTCAGATTTTCCACCCATTCTTTCGACCGGAACAATCTGGAAAGTATCTATTCGGACAGATACAGCGAAAATACGAAATCATCCAATATCAATTATGCTTTCAGACATCCTACTTTACCCGTCTCATTCAGTGCAAATGCCTCTATCAACCAGATATCAAGAGATACCTCGCTTAGTGTTACGCTCCCGAACCTGACAATTACCATGTCGCAGCTGTATCCTTTCAAACGGAAAGAGCAGATAGGGGATGCCAAATGGTATGAAAAAATATACATGAGTTATACGGGGACGCTAAAAAACAGTATCAGTAATGTGAAAGAATATGATTTTTTTAAGAAGAACATGATAAAAGACTGGCGGAACGGTATGAGCCACAATATACCTGTTTCGGCGTCATTCAATTTGTTTAAATACATTACGATTAACCCATCCATCAATTATACGGAGTCATGGTATTCCCAAAAAGTGGATTATGACTACGATTATATAGAAAAGAAAATCCTTCCTTCCGATACGACTTATGGATTCTATCGGGTTTTCAGTTACAATGCCAGTGTAAGCGCCAACACCAAATTATATGGATTGTACAAACCTTGGTCGCTGTTCGGGAAATGGACAGAAGGTGTTGAGATAAGACATGTATTGACGCCAACCGTCAGTTTTAGCGGCGCTCCGGATTTTTCCGACCCACGCTACGGCATGTACAAAAGGATAAGGTACTTCAATGAACAACGCCAAGAATGGGAAAATGATCTCATGTCTCCATTTAGAGACCAATTGTTTAGTGTGCCGTCTATCGGAAAAACGGGAAGCCTCAGTTTTTCGATAGATAATAATTTTGAAATGAAACTACCGGCAGCAGAAGCCGATTCTGCGCGGCGAAAAATCAGTCTTATTGATAAATTGGAATTTCGTACAGGCTACAACTTTTTGAAAGATTCAATGAATTGGGATAACATAAATGCATCTATCCGGCTCAAACTATTCGGAAAATCCAACTTGAGCCTGCAAGGGGCATTCGACAGGTATCTTTACAATGAAAACGGACAATATATCAATAAAATGCGTAAAGGCATCGGCCGTTTTATGGGAACTTCGACAGGATATTCCTATAATTTAAGCAACGAAGTCGTCAAAAAATGGTTCACAAAAGAGGACAAAGGCGCTTCTTCTTCGGATGCGTCGCCCACAGCCGGCGCTGCTAATGAAGACGGAAAGAGCACAAATGATACGGGGAGCGGAGACGCAAGTAACAATCAGCAGACTTCCCTGCGAAAGCCGAAAAAGGATAATAGCGGGGATTTCGACGGCGATGGTTATCAATTACTGAATATTCCATGGAATTTAAATTTCAGCTATTCGGCCACTTTAAGTTATGATAGACAAAGCTTTAACGAAGTAAAACGGGAATACTCGTATAAAATCAGTCAAACCTTAGGCGTAAGCGGAAATATTGCTCCGACAAAAGGCTGGAGTATTAATTTTAATACATCTTACGATTTTGATTATAAGAGATTCGCTACCCTGAGTTGCGGTATTTCCCGATCAATGCATTGTTGGAACATGTCCGCCCAGTTGATGCCGATTGGCCCTTACCAAAGTTACAGTTTTACGATTGCAGTAACTTCCAATTTGTTGCGAGACCTGAAATACTCCCAGAGCAACAATTCCCGGGATGCTATGGATTGGGGGTACTGATTTATTCGTGATGATAAGGTTCATTGCCCAATATCGTCATTGCCCGGTAGAGTTGTTCTATAAAAATCAAGCGAACCAATTGATGGGAAAAAGTCAGCTGCGACAAAGAAATTTGTTCCTGCGCAGTTGCATAAACTTTGTTTGAAAAACCGTAAGGCCCGCCGATTACAAAAACCATCCGTTTTGCAACCGTATGCATTTTTTTTTCAATGTATTCGGCAAATGCCAAAGAAGAAAATTCCATACCATGTTCATCCAATAAAACGATAAAGTCTCCGGGCTGAAAATACTTGCCTATCAATTCCCCTTCTTTCTCTTTCATCTGGTCGAAAGAAAGATTTTTTGTCTGCTTGATATCCGGAATTACGGTTATTTCAAAAGACGAGAGATAATGTTTCAAACGGGCGTAATATTCTTCTACTCCGCTTTTAACAAAGTCCTGATTTGTCTTTCCGACAAGCAACAACTGTATTTTCATAGCTGCATTTTATTTTACATACAAGTTGATAACATCTTCTAAAGACTTTCCGGAACGAGCTGTAATTTGGTTTTTTCCCGGCTGGAGCGCTACATTTTCCCAAATAAAAGTACCGTAGTCTCCCCGGCGTTTGCCTAATGACTGGCCGTTTACAAACAATTCCACTTCCGGCTGATTTGCGTAAATCTTGATTTTCTGTGCGGCCTTGCTACGTTCGGTCAATCTTCTTTCTGCGATATAAACAAACGGGTCTGTTGTATTCCAGTTGGCTTTGTAAAAATAGAAAGCATCTTTCCGCACTTTGCGGTCGAATGTAACCAAACCCTTGTCATTTTTGCCTTTCATCTCGCCTTCGGTACGATGCGCTGCACCGAAATCGAAGAGATTCCAAATAAAAGTTCCCCAAATAAAAGACCTTTTGTCGAGCGCTTTCCAATGCTCTTCGTGAAAATAAGTCTGCCAGTTTTCCGGATGCCAATAACTATTTGCCTCCGGTTGTTTCAATTCTTCCTGTTGATGATAGATACCGGCTCCTGCTCCGTATTCGCTGATACCAATGGGCGTATCAGGAAATTCTGCATGGGTTTTATCTGCCCATCCAGCTATAGAAGAAGGTTTTCCGTCATACCATCCGTAATACAGATTCCATGCAATCATATCGGTTACGCGGTTGAGTTCTCCGCTTATATTAGAGGCAGCCACAGTCAAACGGGAAGGGTCTTCCTGTTTTGCCAAGGCTTTCAGTTCCTTGATATAGCACACAGGATTATCACCCGATTCTTTCAGTTCATTAAACAAACCCCAGAAGCAAACCGATGGATGATTGAAATTTTGCCGAATCAGTTCGAGCAGTTGCTGCCGTCCGTTTTCCTTGAACGTTTCTTGGTCTACAAAACCTTTATCCCGATAACCGCCCGGCCCGACAAACGGAATCTCCGACCAGACAACGATTCCGTATTCATCGCATAAATCGTAAATATACTTGTCCTGCGGATAGTGCGACAAGCGAATGGCATTTGCACCCATTTCTACCAAAATATCCATATCCTCTTTATGATGAATGGGATACAATGCATTCCCAAAGCCTTCCCTGTCCTGATGACGGCAGACGCCTCGTAACTGTACATGTTTCCCATTCAGGAAGAAGCCTTTATCTGGGTCTACCGTATATTGCCGGATACCCAATCTTTCATCCACCCGGTCAATAAGCAAGGCATTACGTGACAATTCCGTTTCAACCGTATAAAGATAAGGGTCTTCCGTACCTTGCCAGAAGTGGGGGTTCTTAATTTCCAAGGAGAGGTTCACAACTTGTCGGGAATCGCCGGTCAGGACGACCGGAGTTTGTTTTTCGGCAACAATTTGTTGTTGTTTATCCCTGATTTGAATTTTAAGGCTAAGCGCACTGCCGGCTTTTCCGGTCAATAATACGCGGGCATCTATCGCAGTGGCTCTACCGTCCTGTTTCTGGGTCAGGTAAACGCCTGAAGAGGCATAATCGGAAAGGGAAATATGCTCCGGCTCCGTCACAATCAAATCTACATCGCGGTAAATACCGCCATACATATTGAAATCACCCAGTAGCGGCATAATATCCAATTGGAGCGCATTATTTACCCTCACCCACAGGGTATTTTCTTTTCCGAAAGTCAGATAAGGAGTTATATCAAAAACAAAAGCCGTATACCCTCCCCTGTGTTCACCTACATGCCGTCCGTTGACAAACAGATTGGCAAGGCTGTTCACGCCTTTGAACCGGATATAAACGGTTTTTTCTTTCCATTCTTCCGGAATAGCCAGCGTTTTTTCGTAATTGGCCAAGCCTCGGAAATAATCTTCTTTTCCGCTCAGGGCATCCAAATTCCATGTATGCGGCAGATTTACTTCTGCAAATACATTTTTCCGGGTTTCATATCCGGATGTAAAACGCCATGAACGGTTTAACGAAATTATTTCCCGGGCCGATACCGGCCAAACCAACAATCCCAACAGGAGCAAAACGGTGTATTTCATGCGTACTTTTTTATTCTTTACTTGATTTCTATGATGGAGTCAATCTCATCTAAATCACCGGTGAATATAAAAGTAACATTGCCGGTTTTTTTGTCCTTTTCCCAAACCAATTTAGCATCCGTATTGAGAAATTTCGCCGATTTTATTTTTGGCAGATTCAGGGTAATAGTCGATAGTTCCTTATCCAACAGATGGATGTACTGTGTAGCTCCCTTAGCGGTGCTGATGCCCCAAGTCTGTTGCGGTACACTACCCCGGCGGGTTTCGTAAATCGTATGGCCGTATTTTTTCATCCATTCACCCATTTTTTGGAGGCGTTCCACACATTCGGGCTGAATCTGTCCGTTCGGCATAGGGCCTACGTTTAACAATAAATTGGCACCTGAGCCGGCCGATCGAACAAGCAGGTGAATCAGTTCTTTGGCCGATTTGAAATTGTCGTCGGTGATGGAAAAGCCCCAACTTTTGTTGATGGTTTCACAAGTTTCCAAGGGTAAAGGTGAAACTTCCTGTCCGCTGAGTCCCGACTTGTTTTCACCGGGGACATCCCGTTCGAAAATCTGGTAATCTTCACCGGGCATAGGCGGAAGATGGTGGTTGTTCGCTATCAGACATTCGGGTTGCAGGCGATGTATCAGTTCGTATATTTCCGGATAATGCCAATCAACTGCGGTTTCGTGTGAAGTCCGGTTTCCATCGGATGTCTGGTCCCAATGCCCATCAAACCAGATTCCGGCTATCGGGCCGTAATTGGTAAGCAGTTCTGTCAACTGGTTTTTCATAAAACCGATATAGGAATCCCAATCGCTTTTTGCGGTTCTGCCCGCTTTTTGTCCGGTGCGTCCGGTTTCGTATTGGTAATCGGTGCGCATCCAGTCGAGCAGGGAATAATACAGTACCAGTTTGATATTTTCCTTGTGACATTCGTCGGCCAATTGTTTGATAATATCTTTCCCGTAAGGAGTATTCATGCTATTCCAATCCGATTGCCGGGTGTTCCAGTTGCTAAACCCATCGTGGTGGCGAGAGGTAAGCGTGATATATTTCATACCGGCGTCTTTGGCAATTTTCACCCACTCCTTGGCATCAAAAGCCTGCGGATTGAATAAATCCTGTAGTCGTTTGTAGTCTTCCCCTTTTATCGGGCGGTTGTTCATTACCCATTCTCCGTTTCCCAATACACTGTAAGGGCCGAAATGAACAAACATGCCGAAACGGGCGTCTTCGAACCATTGGGTATTGGGCTTCTGACTTTGACCAAAAGTATTGATCGTCAGGAATAAAAAGAAAAATAAATAAAAAAATTTTTGCATATCAGCACATTAATATCCGCGGATGGCTTTGATTCCCGGCAATACTTTGCCTTCAATAAATTCGAGCAAAGCGCCCCCGCCGGTGGAAACATAACTCATTTTATCGGCGATACCGAATTTATTGACGCAAGCCACAGAGTCGCCTCCGCCTACCAAGGAGAAAGCGCCTTTTTCGGTAGCATCCACAATGGCCAAACCTACGGCGCGGGAACCTCCGGTAAAGTTTTCGAATTCAAAAACACCTGTCGGACCGTTCCAAAGTACAGTTTTGGAAGCAAGGATGACTGCTGCAAATTGCTTTTCGGTTTCCGGGCCTATGTCCAATCCTTGCCAGCCGTCGGGGATAGCGTCTACCGGAACGAACTGCGTTTTTGCATCGTTGCTAAAACTGTCCGCCGCTTTGGCGTCTACCGCCAGCACCAGATTGACATTGTTGTCTTTGGCTTTTTGAATCAGGCTCAAGGCCAAATCCAATTTGTCGTCTTCGCAGATGGAATGTCCGATTTTACCGCCCAAAGCTTTGGTGAAGGTATAAGTCATTCCGCCTGCAATAATCAGGTTGTCTACCTTGGACAACAAATTTTCGATAATTTCAATTTTAGAGGAAACTTTTGAACCGCCCATGATGGCTGTGAAAGGACGGGCTGTGTCTTTCAGGACTTTTTCTACCGCATCAATTTCGTTCTGCATCAAGTATCCGAATAATTTATGATCGGCGTCGAAATAGTCGGCGATAACGGCTGTGGACGCATGGGCGCGATGAGCCGTTCCAAAAGCATCGTTTACATAAACCGTTGCATAAGCAGCCAATTGTTTTGCCATCTCTTTCTGGTTGGCTTTTTCGGCTTTTTTAGCGGCGGCTATTTCATCTTCACTTGCATCGTCTTTCAACCCACGAGGTTTGCCTTCTTCGGCAGCATAATAGCGGAGGTTCTCAAGCAACAATGCCTGACCGGCTTGTAAGGCAGCCGATTTCTCTATCGCTTCCTTACCGAGGCAATCATGGGCAAAGTCTACGTTTACGCCCAATAATTCGGACACGCGGGCTAAGATGTATTGCAAAGAATATTTGGCGTCTACACCTTTGGGACGTCCCAAATGGGAGCCGATAATGACGCTGCCGCCATTTGCCAAGATTTTTTTAAGCGTAGGAATGGCCGCGCGGATGCGGGTGTCATCCGTGATGTTGAACTTCTCGTCCAAGGGTACGTTGAAATCCACACGTACAAATGCTTTTTGCCCTGAAAAATTGAAATTGTCGATTGTTTGCATGATGTTATTTTTTTTTTGAGAGATTGATTAATGCGCTTTTTCGAATTCCCGCATGGTTTCGACCAAGGAAATTACCGCGCCTTTCGGTAAAGCATTGTAAGTCGACGCCCGGAATCCACCCACCGAACGATGGCCTTTGATGCCTACCATTCCTCGGGCTGAAGCGAATTGATAGAATTCGGCTTCTAAAGATTGATATTCTTCGTTCATTATGAAACAGATGTTCATCAAAGAACGGTCTTCTTCAGCAGTTGTACCTTTGAACAGCTTGTTACGGTCGATTTCGTCATAAAGAAATTCGGCTTTGTCCCTGTTCATTTTATACATCTTTTTTACACCGCCCAAGGCTTTCAGCCATTTGAGGGTTTGCAAGGCGGCATAGATGGGTACTACCGGAGGCGTATTGAACATAGAGCCGTCTTTGATGTGTGTACGGTAATCCAACATGGTCGGAATCGGACGGCTGACTTTTCCCAGCAGTTCGTCTTTTACAATCACGAAAGTAAGGCCGGCAGGAGCCAGATTCTTCTGGGCGCCGCCGTAAATCATTCCGTATTTGCTGATATCGACCGGACGGGAAAATATATCGGACGACATATCGGCCACCAAAGTTACCGGAGAATCAATATCCGTATGAATTTCCGTACCGAAAATGGTGTTGTTGGTGGTAATGTGGAAATAATCCGCATCGGTCGGAATGGTGTAATTTTTAGGAATATAGGTATAATTGGCTTCTTTGGAAGAGGCCACTTCTACTACTTCACCGAATAATTTAGCTTCTTTCATCGCTTTATTGGCCCATGTGCCGGTGTTCAGGTAGGCGGCTTTCTTTTCCAACAGGTTGTAAGGCACCATGCAAAATTCCAGACTTGCTCCGCCACCGAGGAACAAAACCGAATAGCCTTCCGGTATGTCTAATATTTCTTTGAACAAGGCAACCGTTTCATCCATAACGGCTTGAAACTCTTTAGAGCGGTGACTGACTTCCATTAAACCTAAACCGGTTCCTGCAAAATTTTCAATTGCTTTGATTGTATTTTCTGCTGTTTCCTTTGGTAACACAGAAGGACCTGCATTAAAATTGTACTTTTCCATAATTTTCAAAAATTAAAATGATTATTTTTTAGACCGCGAAGTTACACCTTTTTTTTCTTTTGTCAAAAGAAATCAGCAAGGTTTTGCATCGGATTTTTGTTAAAGTCCGAAGGGATAATATTTTTGACGCTTGTCTTTTATTGTAAAATTTTATAATTGAAAATATTAGGGCCGGTAAGTAACAAAACCAATTAAATAGTAAAATTATGAAACTAATAGCAAATGAATCAGAATACGAAGCCATTATGGCGAGAGTAGATGAATATCTTACAGGAAAATCAGAACCTACGCTACAAATAGCCCGTAATCGGTAAAGGGATTTACAAAACAAAAAAAGGACAGCAAGCAAATAAGGAAAAAGGACTTATTGTACAAAATACAATAAGCCTCCATGTATTTAGTGGTTATAATTTTTCGGTAGTCGGCAAGGCAGCCTTTATCGAATATACGTTTTCAGTAGTTTGCAATCTGTTTTGAACCGCAGCCTTACCGACTGCAATTGCGCAGGCGCCAGCACCGTTTCACCCTGTCTGATAGCGACGGAACAGTCGTTCTCGTCTGTCAGTTCCGCTTCTCCCGACAGGCAGATATAGATGGAAAACGAATCCGTACCGGGTTGGATCAGTTCGGCTGTCTCTTTTCCCGCAATGAGTTCCGTTGTAAAGTACGGGCAATGAATCAGGGGTTGAGGCTTGTTTTCCGGTCCGGGCGTATAGTTTAATTTGTAATCGGAATAAACCTTGTAATCAATTGCATCTTTGGCTAATCCGGTATGCAGTTCACGGGGATTTCCCTGCGCATCTTTGCGGTTGTAGTCGTAAATGCGATAAGTGATGTTGGAAGTTTGCTGAATTTCAGCGATAAAGCAGCCTGCCCCAATGGCGTGTACGCGCCCGGCTGGCAAGAAGAATACGTCGCCGGGTTCAATTGCGTGTCTTTGCAGGTAGTTGGTGAACGTATCGTCTTCAAGGCTTTGCACGTATTGTTCAGGGGTGATGGATTCGGCAAAACCGGAATACAGGAAAGCGTCTTTCGCCGAATCAATAATATACCACATTTCGGTTTTCCCAAAAGAATTGTGGCGCTTACGGGCTAAGGCGTCGTCGGGGTGCACTTGGATGGAAAGCGAATCACGGGCGTCGATAAATTTGATTAACAAGGGAAAAGTTGTCCCAAAGCGATCAATGACTTTTTTTCCCAACAAATCCGCACCGTAAATGGCAATCAGTTCTTCCAAGGATTTTCCTTTCAGTTCGCCGTCGGAAACGATGGAAACATTGTCTTTTACATGCGAAATTTCCCAACTTTCGCCGATACCGGTTCTTGTCGGCGTCAAACCTTTGAAGCGGCAAATTTCATCGCCGCCCCAAATAATTTCTTTTAATATCGGTTCGAATTTTAACGGATACAGCATTATGGCGTTGTTAAAGGTATTTATCGCTATTTATTTTAGTTCGTTCTTTTTAATACCATAGCTGTTCTTGCAGGAAGGTACAATTTCAACCATTCTTTACCTTCTCCGGCATAAAGCCCATCGTGAATCGTCAGGTGTTCGACGGAATCGTTTACCAAGCCGAAACCGCCGAAAGCGGAGGAGTCGGTATTGAGGATGACTTTGTAATTCCCGGGAGGAACCAATAATCCGTATCCGGTGAAAGAAGTTACCGGATTAAAATTAAAGACAAAAATCAAATCTTCCCGCCGGAAAGCGAGCACCTGATCTTTTTCATTATCCCAAACCTTGTAAATTGCGGACGCCTGAAAATGGTCCGTTCCGCCAATCAGATGAATCATGGCTTTATCGAAGTCGCCGAGAAAGCGGTATTTCAAATCAGGCTTATCGACTAAATCCCATTGACGACGAGCATACTTATACGACCAACCGTTGCCTTCACGGGGAAAATCAATCCATTCGGGATGTCCGAATTCGTTTCCCATAAAATTCAAGTATCCGCCGTTGATGGTAGACGCGGTGGCCAAGCGGATCATTTTATGCAGCGCCATGCCCCGATCGACTGTCATGTTCCGGTCGTTTGCCGACATATGCCAATACATTTCGGAATCAATCAGCCGGAAAATGATGGTTTTGTCGCCTACCAAGGCTTGGTCGTGACTCTCGGCATACGATATCGTCTTTTCGTCTGCCCTTCGGTTGGTCGTTTCCCACCAGATGCCGGTTACCGGCCAGTCTTGGTCTTGCTTTTCCTTGATGATTTTTATCCAGTAATCCGGAATATTCATCGCCATCCGGTAGTCGAAGCCATAGCCGCCGGAAGTAATTGCAGCAGCCAGTCCGGGCATTCCGCTCACTTCTTCGGCAATGGTGATGGCATGTTTGTTGACTTGGTGAATCAATTGGTTAGCCAATGTCAGGTAACAAATGGCGTCTCCGTCCTGATGGCCGCTGTAGTAATCGTCGTATGACGAAAAAGCCTCTCCCAGACCGTGACTGTAATACAACATGGAGGTTACGCCGTCGAAACGGAATCCGTCGAACTTGTATTCTTCCAACCAGAATTTGCAATTCGAAAGCAAGAAATGCAGGACTTCATTCTTCCCGTAATCGAAGCAGAGAGAGTCCCATGCCGGGTGTTCTCTGCGGGAGCCGCTGTGAAAATACAGGTGATTGGTTCCATCGAATCGTCCCAACCCTTCCGTTTCATTTTTAACCGCATGGGAGTGCACAATATCCATGATGACGGACAGACCCATCGAATGGGCGGTATCTATCAATTCTTTTAAATCGTCCGGGGTGCCGAAACGTGAAGAAGCAGCAAAAAAATTGGAAACATGATACCCGAAAGACCCATAATACGGATGCTCTTGTATGGCCATAATCTGGATACAGTTGTAGCCGTCGTTCTTGATGCGCGGCAGGATATTTCGGGTAAAATCTTTGTAATTACCCACTTTTTCTTCCCGTTCAGCCATCCCGATATGACATTCGTAAATCAGCAGCGGAGAGGTATTGGGCACAAAGTCTTTGTTTTTGAAACGATAAGGGTTTGCCGGATTCCAGACCTGAGCGCTGAAAATATGGGTGGTTTCATCTTGAACCGCCCTACGTGCCCATGCCGGAATGCGTTCTCCTTCACCGTTTTGCCATTTTACCTTCAGTTTATATAAATCCAAATGATGCAACGCCGGGCCGGGGAGTTTTATTTCGAAAACGCCATTTTCGATTCGGATCAGGCGGTATTCTTCCCGTTCCTGCCAAGCATTGAAATCACCAATCAGGTAGATTTCGTTTGCTCCCGGCGCCCATTCCCGAAAAATCCATCCGGTTTTTGTCTTGTGCAGACCGAAATAAAGGTAGCCGGAAGCAAACTCACTTAAACTGATTGTCTCGTTTTGCCTTAACTCTTTTTCCTTACGGAGAAAATAACCGTAACGGCCTTCAATCGCTTTTTTGTAAGGCTCCAGCCACGGATCGTTTGCTATTAATCTGAGAAATTCCATAATAATGAAGATATGTTAAAGGCAAAGATACGCTTTTTTATGCAAATACGCGTTTTATTTACATTAATTTTAATGAACGAGTTCTATTTTTTCACCTTCCGTAGGATTGTCGCCTCTTAATGCATTGCCCAATGCAATGGCATAAATCGTAATCATGATGATAAATGCAGACAATAAGCCCAATAAAAGTTTATTACTTGTTTTCATTCTATTTACTATTTAAATAATTATTATACTCTTTTTCAAACGTTTCCAATGTCATACCCAAAAGTTTCATGTTTTTGAAAATCAAGGGTAACTCCTGTTCCAGAAATTCTTTCCTGCGGTATTCAATGATTTTTTGTCCGGCGTTTTCGTTTATGAAGTAGCCGACGCCCCGCTTGTTGAAAATAATTTCCTTGTTTTGCAAAAATTCGTAGGTGCGTATCACGGTATTCGGATTAACTTCCAAAGCCGCACCCATTTCCCGGATAGATAATACTCTATCTCCCTCGCTCCAGCGTCCCAGTAGAATCTGCTCGCAGATATAAGCGGCAATCTGGAGGAAAATGGCTTGTGTTTCTTTGAATTCCATAGCTATACTTCTTTTTCGGTTAACCGGAAATAACTTACTATCCACAAATAAACCGGAAGGATATAAGCGAATACATTGGCCATTATATTGTGAAAAACACGATGCAACGTAATTACGCTTTCTGCGCTATTTATATTTACTGATGTAGTCCCTGTGAAAATTTTTAATTCTAAAATAGAAATGATTGAAAATGCGAACAACAAGGCTATTCCGGATAATATGGTTTTAAATGCCTGATTATTTTTGAAATAAATTCCGCCCAAAGTAAAAACAGATTGCATGAGCAGCAAATATTTCATAAACAAAACGATATATGGCGCTTGGTATTTTAATTCTCCGGTGAAAATTTCCGTATATTGTTTGGATTCGAACAGTGTCCATTGCAAATCAACAGAATGAAAAAGGTGCAATTCGAATGAAAAAAACGAAATTTTTGCCAACAAATTTGTAAATAAAGTGCCGAGTAAGTTGCCGACAATATAGGCCAGTATCATCATTCCATAAAAATAAATGATGGTAAACAACAGGGAAACTGTCATTTTTTCCACTTGTGTAGCCGGAATCATAAAGTAGTTAATGCCGTTTGTCCGGGAATGAATTTCGCGGAAAAACCGGGCGGCATAAAATAAAGCGGCAATAAAAATCAATCCGCCAATAACCATAATGTTGTTCCGAATGAACATAAAAACGATGGCCATAATGCCCCAGTAAATAAGTTCGGAGCGGAAGCGTTCCGAAAAATACCGCTGAATTAATAATCCCGTACGATTGAAATCAAATTTGGTATTCATGTTTATATAGTCTTATTTGTTTTTAAAAATGTTTTTGATTCTCTTTTTATTAGCCAAAATAGAATTGAACAAGAGTTCTATATCCAATTTGCTATCCTCGTGATTCAGGTTTTCCCGTACCTGATAATAACCGCGCAGGTTGTCTTCAAAATAAATGACGGAATCGTCTTTTTCGTTGGTGTCGTAGACTTTGAACGATAATTTATCCGTAATGACGTCAATTGATTCGTTGAAAACAATTTCGTGTTCATCCATAATGATGATGCTGTCTATCAAACTATCCAAATCGCGCACCTGATGTGTGGAAATAATCAGACAACGATCCGCCTCAAGCGTCGATGCGATAATTCGCCGGAATTGACCTTTCGACGGAATATCCAGACCATTGGTGGGTTCATCCATCAACATGATTTTTGTGTTTGTCGCCAAACCGAACGCAATCATCACTTTCTTTTTTTGTCCGAACGACAATTTACTTAAATTCCAATTTTTATCCGGAATATCAAATTCTTTCAAGTAATGATTGAATTGTTCGATACTGAATTGTGGATAAAAAGGGGAATAAATCTTTTCCAATTCCCTGATGGATAAATTAAAAACGGGCAATTCTTCCGGGAAAAAGTAGACATCCTGTAGCATTTGCAGTTTCCTTTTCCGGGATTCAAAACCCAGTACATCAATAGATCCTTTTTGCGGAAATACCAAACCGGCAACGAGTTTCAACAAAGTGCTTTTCCCTTCGCCGTTCCTTCCCAGCAAGCCGTAGATATGCCCGGGATCAAGCTGTAGGCTTAAATCGGATAGCAACGGCCGTTTTTTCTGATAGCTGAAATTGACCTCATTTAATTGAATAATCTTCTGAATAATTTCCATAAATGCATTACTTTGTTAGTGTATTAGTGCAATAGTGCACTGCAAATGTACGATGATATTTTAGACAAACAAAAAAAATCACGTTAAAAATATTTAAATGTGAAAAATAGGTTGTATATTTGCATACACATTCAATAATACAAATAATATGGGAGATTTTATAAAAACAGCAGCGGAAGTTTCTGCCTGGTTTCAGAAGGGCGAATGGAAAGAAGGCTGGCAGGTAAAACCGGATGAATCAATTGACAAAGAGGTGTTTATTCGTCATTATTTTGCCAATAAGGAAAGATGGAAAAAATCTTTTCGTTTTTTGGCCAGTCAGGATTTGCAAGGCATGGCTTTGGGGCGTTACGAATTGGAAGGCGCTGATTTGTACGTGAATATCAGCGAATATACCACCAAGAACGAAGAAGACGCCAAATGTGAAGCGCATATCAAATATATTGATATTCAGTATCTTATTTTCGGAGAGGAAAAAATAGGCGTATTGCCTCTCTCCGATACAAAAGACGCGACGCCTTATGATGCGGAAAAGGATATTTATTTCATGAAACCGGATTACGACAAGTATTATCTCGCAGATGCCGGTCGGTTTTTCATTTTCTTTCCGGACGATGCACACAGACCTTCGGTAAAGGTAGCGGAAAACGCTTTGGTCAGGAAAGCGATAGTGAAATTAAAAATTGATTAGTGAAGACCTTACTTAAAATAAAGCCTTCACTAATTAACTTTACATCAATTTCTTCCGCAACAATTTTTGTATTTTTTCCCGCTTCCGCAAGGGCAAGGATCGTTTCTTCCTACGGTTTTCTCAATGCGGATAGGCGCTGTTATCGGTTGTTCGCGAGTATCACGGGAGGCAACTTGGCCTTGAACCCGGCGACTCTCTGCGATTTCGTCTTTTTGCGTGCGGTATTTGCTGAAATCCGTTTTGCGTTCGGGTGTTGCCTGACGAACCTGTTCCGGTTCCTTCATCGGGATTTGTCCGCGCATCAGGATAGAAACGGATTTCCGGTTCATCTCATCCACCATTTTCTTGAACAAATCGAACGATTCTAATTTGTATATCAGCAAAGGATCTTTGTTTTCGTAGCTGGCATTTTGTACCGAATGGCGCAGATCATCCATTTCCCGAAGGTGTTCTTTCCACGCTTCATCAATCGAATGTAAGAGGATGGATTTCTCGAACGATTTGATAATGTCTTTGGATTCGGTATTATAAGCCTCCTTGAGATTACAGGTGACATTGTAAACCCGTTTGCCGTCGGTTATCGGAACGACAATGTTTTCGTAACGTTCGCCCTGTTCTTCATAGACCTTTTTAATAATCGGATGCGCTATTTGGGCCATCCGTTCCGTTTTGCGTTTGAAGCTGTCTAAAGCGGCATTGAACACTTTCTCGGTCATATCATCCGCTTTCATTCCCTTGAAATCATCTTCGGAGAACGGAACATCCACCGCCATGGTTTTGAGCAGTTCAAACTTCATGCCCTCAAAGTCGTTAGCTTCCAAAAACTGTTCACAAATTGCATTGGCCGTATCGTAAAGCATGTTTACCACATCCAATCCGATGCGTTCACCCATCAAGGCGTGGCGGCGACGGGTATAAACGACTTCGCGCTGGGAATTCATCACATCGTCGTATTCCAGCAAACGCTTACGGATACCGAAGTTGTTCTCTTCGACTTTCTTTTGGGCGCGTTCGACGGATTTATTCAACATGCTGTGTTCCAATACTTCACCTTCTTTAAATCCCATTTTATCCATCATCCCGGCGATGCGCTCCGTAGCAAAAAGACGCATCAAATCATCCTCCAATGAGATAAAGAAAACCGATGAACCGGGGTCTCCCTGACGGCCTGAACGGCCACGCAACTGACGGTCGACGCGGCGAGAGTCATGTCTTTCCGTACCAATAATAGCCAAACCACCGGCTTCACGAACGGCAGCTGAAAGTTTGATATCCGTACCACGGCCGGCCATGTTGGTCGCAATTGTCACCGTACCGGTCTGACCGGCTTGGGCTACAATGTCTGCTTCTCTCTGGTGCAACTTGGCATTCAATACGTTGTGAGGAATTTTCCGCATGGAGAGCATACGACTGAGTAATTCCGATATTTCAACCGAAGTCGTACCGACCAGCACCGGGCGTCCCGCATCTTTCAACTTCATAATTTCCTCAATGACTGCGGAATACTTTTCCCTGGCCGTTTTGTATATCCGGTCGTTCATATCATCCCGGTCAATGGAACGGTTGGTGGGGATAACCACAACATCTAATTTGTAGATGTCCCAAAATTCTCCGGCTTCCGTTTCTGCCGTACCGGTCATTCCTGCTAATTTGCGATACATACGGAAATAGTTTTGCAGGGTGATCGTCGCAAAAGTCTGCGTAGCAGCTTCTACCGTAACCCTTTCCTTGGCTTCGATAGCTTGGTGCAGACCATCGGAATAACGGCGGCCTTCCATGATACGGCCGGTTTGTTCATCTACAATCTTCACTTTGTTGTCGATAACCACGTATTCATCATCCTTTTCGAACAAGCAATAGGCTTTCAGCAATTGGTTGACGGTATGGACACGTTCCGATTTTACCGCATAATTTTGCATCAATTCGTCCTTTTTGGCTTGTTTTTCCTCGTCGGGAATCGTTTCATTTTCGATTACCGCCATCAGGCTTCCTATGTCGGGTAAAACGAAAAATTGCGGGTCATCGGAATTACCGGTCAATAAATCAATGCCTTTTTCCGTTAGTTCAATTGTATTGTTTTTTTCATCAATTACGAAAAACAAAGGATCGGTAATGATATACATTTCCTTGTTTTGTTGTTGCATATAAAACTCTTCCGTTTTCAGCATAGCTGCTTTAACGCCCGGTTCGCTCAGGAATTTAATCAGGGCTTTGTTTTTAGGCATTCCCTTGTAAGAACGGAACAAAAGCACGACGCCTTCCTCATTTTCTTTTTGGTTGGCCGAATTTATCAGTCGTTTGGCATCAGCCAGCAGTTTGGTAGTCAGATTTTTTTGAACATTGACCACTTGTTCTACGCGGGAACGGTATTCTTCGAACAGTTGTTCTTCGCCTTTCGGAACAGGACCTGAAATAATCAAAGGCGTACGGGCGTCATCAATTAAAACCGAGTCCACCTCATCGACGATGGCATAATTGTGTTTTCGTTGCACCAAATCCTTGGGACTGATGGCCATGTTATCGCGCAGGTAGTCGAATCCGAATTCGTTGTTGGTACCGAAAGTAATATCGGCTTCGTAGGCTTTGCGGCGAGCGTCGGAATTGGGTTGGTGTTTGTCAATGCAATCGACCGACAATCCGTGGAACATATACAAGGGGCCCATCCATTCCGAGTCGCGCTTGGAGAGGTAATCATTCACCGTTACGATATGCACTCCTCTGTGTGTCAATGCATTCAGGAAAACCGGAAGCGTTGCCACCAAGGTTTTACCTTCACCGGTCGCCATTTCGGCAATTTTCCCTTTGTGCAGCACTACGCCGCCGAATAGTTGGACATTGTAATGTATCATGTCCCATGTTATTTCGTTACCTCCGGCTATCCAGTGGTTGAAATAGATGGCTTTGTCGCCATCAATGGATACGAAGTCATGCGAAACAGCCAATTTCCGGTCAAAATCATTGGCCGTCACAATAATCTGTTCGTTTTGTGTAAACCGGCGGGCAGTATCTTTCATAATGGAAAAAACTTCCGGAAGCGCCTCTTCCAGTACTTTTTCCTGTTTATCAAGAATTTCTTTTTCAATTTTGTCGATTTCAGCCCAAACTTTTTCCCGGTCTTCCAATGCAAGATCGTCTATGCCCGCTTTCAGTTCGGCAATTTTGACTTTTTCTATACTAACCTCATCTTCAAGCCTTTGTTTAATGGCTTCTGTATGAGCGCGCAACTCATCATTCGAAAGTTTCTCGATTTCCGGATAAGCAGCCTCAATCTTTTTTACAAAAGGATCTATTTCCCGTAAGTCGCGTTGGGATTTATTCCCGAACAATTTGGATAAAACATCGTTAAAACCCATATTTATAATTATTTATTCTATTATTCATTATTCATTCACCATTAATCATTAATCATTATTCATTAATCATTAATCATTATTCATTCACCACTCTCATTTTAAAAACTCCTGCAAAGGCGCTTCTTTACAAGCGTTTGGCGGTCTGATGCGCAGGACAAAAGACAGGGTAGAAGCTATTTCACTTGCTTTTATGGTACGGTAGACATGTTCTTTCCGGGTAGACCCGCCGAAAATAAACAAGGGCGTCAGGGTAGCGTTTTCACGAGAAAAACGCGCTTGCTCAGGCTGATTTTCATTGACAATCACCCAACCCGGCTGAAGTTCGATAAACAAGTCGCCACTGATTTTTTTATTCATTCCACGGCGAAAATTAACGGCGCTACCGGCATCGTCTACATATAATTGAGCGATGGTCGTTACATCTTGCACACCACTGAACTGAGCAATGAATTCGGCCGATTGTTGTAATATTTTATCCCAGTCGACTTTTTCATTTTCAATCAATTTTTTGTTCAGGTAGATTTGTTTGTTGTAATACCCTTGCACCCAGTTACCTGAGCCGTAAATAGCCATCAGGTACATGTTTAACAGGGCGGTACAACGGTTCGGGAAAAATTCTCCGGCAGGAGCGAATCCTTCCGGCAATTTCGTCTGCAACTCGTAATATCCTGTAGACGTGAGTACTATCAAAACGTTTTTGAGACCTACATTTTTTTCCGCTAAATCTAAAAGGCGTTCGATTTCCTTATCAAGGCGGAGGTAGGCATCCTGTATTTCCCATCCGAATTCGTCCGTTTGTACGCCTGACTTATAATCTCCTGCATAATAATTGACAGACAAAAAGGCAGGATAAACTTTTTTGCTGAATTCCGCATATTCAAAAAAAACGGCTGCCAGATTGGTAATCTCCGTATTGATAAAGGGAGATTGCTTGATTTTCAAGAATTTATCTTTATCCGACTTGGAAAAAGTATACTTGAAAGGCATTGTACTTTTGGTATAGGGAAATCCGTTGAATCCTGACAAAGTGGGCGTCCATATTCTTTCGGGATTATTGCCGATGGCTTGTCCGCTATTGTAGCGGTCTATATACCAAGGGATATTTTTGTAGTAGGTCGTAGTAGCCCATTTGCCGTTGTAATCGTCTAACCAGAAAGCGGCATCTGCATATCTCCCGGCCGATAAAATAGCTTCATCCGCGTTGGGCGCTATGGTATAAACCTCTGATTTTCCTGCGGTAGCAATCTTCAGTTCATCGCTGACGGTAGAACTTAAAAGCGACAGGGGCGAAAACCGGTCGGAAGTATAATTGCCGATATAACGGTCATCAAATACGATGGATACTTCCCGTTTCGACTCAAAATCATATTTTTTGTCTGCCGTAATACCATGATAATACGGGTAAGCGCCGGTATGGATGGATGCAACGGAAGTTGCCCGGCTCAAGTTGGGAAACCCAAAGTCGACCCGATGGTAAACCAATCCTTCATTCATCAGGCGTTTGAAACCTTTTTCTCCGAAGGTCGGACTGAAGTACTGCAAGTAATCTCCCCGCAACTGGTCTACGACAATGCTGATTACCAGCTTAGGCGATTCGGCGGTTTGTTGCGCGTGAATCCCCGTTACCGTCAAAACAGCCAGCAGTGAGGACAGTAATTTATTCATGTTTTTTAAAACTTTCATATCCGGAAATCATCCACAAACTGAGGATATACGGAATCGCCGCCGGATTCAATTCCTGCGGAATCCAATACCATCCTAACATAAAGCTCGACAAAAGTACGAAATTTATGGCATGATACCAAGTAAACAGCCGGTAAGATTTTCCAAAACCAAAACCGACGCATCCGATAAAATGCAGGGGATGCAGCCAGAGGATATTCCAATTAGGCCATGTACAGGGATGAAGAGAGAAAAAGCAGAGGATAGCGACAATGCTTCCGCCTGCTCCGGCAATGAAAAACAACAGTGCGAAAGGAAGTCTGAAACGGCGCTTTTTGAAATAGCCGACGATTATCAACGCCAGAAACAGCAAAAATAAACTTATCCCTGCAAAAACTGGGCTAATTGAGCATCCGGAAGACTTCGCCTGCGATTCGGCTTGCGGTCGGACAACCATTTCGGAAGACAGGACAAGTGTATTTGCGCTTCCTTCCGGGTATACGACAACGGAATTGCTCAGGGCGTCCATCAAATTTTCAGGCAGGAACAAGCTGGAACGGTAAGAAATGAGGGAGTCGGCGCCATTGCCGATTACGCAATCTATCCCAAATTCCAACCATGGATAAGACTTTGTACAGCCGTGAATCAGTTTCCGGAAAGTAAGCGGCGCCGGTAGTTCCGGATAAGTCAAGATTCCTCCGCAATATTTTTCGAGAATATCTCTGGGGCGCGTGGTGCAATTATCGAAAATAAAATTGTAGCGATATTCTATATTTTCGGGTTGCAAATTGATTCCTAAGGTTTTTATCAGATTTTCTTTTTGATTGTCCGGAATATACAGTTCTTGTTCAATAACCGTAGCGTTTGTATCCGACGAATAAATAAAAGCAAATGATTCGAAAGAAGAAATACTTAAAAAATAGTCTGTTTCACCTATTACATACCGGAGGATGAAATTCGGTATTTGCGTGTCGAAAGTGCCCCAGTTAAATACGATATCAATGTTTTGCACAGGGTCGGATAAACGGAGGGCTGTGTGTCCGAAAATCGTGTAGACCGCTTTGGCGCGAGGTTCGACAGTCAGCAAGCTCACCCGGAGATTATCGTAAGTTTGAGATTTTACAAGCGGGAAAGAGAGTATCAAGACGAAAAAAAGAAGGATGCGTTTCACCTAATTGTTTGTTTACTTAACGATTATTTTCTGCAAAATTACTATTTTTTGTTTACATAGTAAGCATGTATGAGGTTTTTTTTATTATTAGTAGATAGTTACTAAACCAAGCAGTAGTCTCAGATTGAACAAAACAACCTTAGTAGCTGTTATTAAAATAAAGTCATAAATATAGCGCTTTTTTCGGATTATATCCTCCCAAATCAAAAAGAAGTTGTATATTTGTAGTGTTTTTTAAAAGGAAATAAAGAATGAAAAAGCATAAAAAAAAGAACAAATTCACTTTAAGATTATATCAATCATGAACAAATTATTTTTTTCTTTTGTATTGTTAAGTTTATGTGTTTCCTGTACGGCACAGGCACAGGATATACAACTGCCTGCACCCCAGAAAACAGGCGGAAAACCCTTGATGGAAGCCTTCAATGACCGGCAAAGCAACCGGAATTTCTCTTCCAAAGACTTGAGTTTACAAACGATTGCCGATTTGGCATGGGCTGCTTACGGACTTAACCGGGAAAATAAAAGAACGGTTCCTTCTTCTCAGGATAGACAAGAAATTGACTTGTACATTTCTTTACAATCGGGCATTTATTTTTATGAAGCAAAAGAAAATAAACTGATTTTGAAAGTTTCCGGCAATCATCAGGCAATGACCGGAAAGCAACCTTTTGTAACAACAGCTCCACTCAATTTTATTTTTGTTGCTAATTTGGACAAAGCATCTAACCGGGATGCAGCGTTAACGGATTGTGGATTTATTTCCCAGAATATTTATCTTTTCTGTGCTTCGGAAGGTCTAATTACAGTCGTTCGCGGTTCATACGATAAGGATGGTTTGCATAAATTACTGACGTTGAATGACAAACAAGAAGTATTACTGACCCAAACTGTTGGTTATCAGCAATAAGAAAGCCGCACCAGTGGATATGCAAAACTCCGTATGACAGGATTTGAGAGCGATACCGTATTTGTAATCCGCTGAGCATAAAACTTGACCCTAAGGTTGCGGCCCGCCATTCCCGGTAAAGCTTGTCTCGGAATTGTGTAATTTTTGATGAGTTTTCCAATCGACAAAATGCGGCTTATAATTTCAATTATGCTACTCACATCACGCTTGATGTATATGCAAATGTACTAATAAAAAATATATCTCACAAATAAATTGAATATATTTTTTCAGTTTTTATTTTTATTTTTTTTATTTTTTATTTTTATAAGTGTAAATAGCTGAATACTAACAAGAAAATTGTTTGTTAAAAATGTATGGAATAAAACGACTTGCCATAAAAATAGGCAGTAATGTATTGACTCGGGCAGATGGTACGCTTGATTTAACGCGGATGTCGTCCTTGGTCGACCAAATTGCGCAGCTTCACCGGAACGGATTGGAAATAATTCTTATCTCATCGGGAGCAGTGGCTTCCGGAAGGAATGAAATAAAGGTAAAAGGCCGATTGGATGATGTGTCGGCGCGTCAATTGTATGCTGCGGTGGGGCAGGCTAAGTTAATGAACCGCTACTACGACTTTTTCAAAGAGCATGGCATTGCCTGCGGTCAGGTACTGACGACGAAAGAGAGTCTGGGTACAAGGAGGCATTACCTGAATCAAAAAAACTGTGTCGGCGTGATGTTGGAAAACAAGGTTATTCCTATTATGAACGAGAATGATACGATTGCCGTTACAGAGTTGATGTTTACCGATAATGATGAACTTTCCGGAATGATTGCGGCCATGATGGATGCGGAAGCCTTGATTATTTTGAGTAATATCGACGGCATATACAATGGCTCTCCCGGCGATTCCGAGGCGGAAATCATTCGCGAGATAGACCTCTCGAACGATATTACCGATTATATCCAAACCGGTAAATCTACCTTCGGCAGAGGAGGCATGCTGACCAAATACCGTATTGCGCGGAAAGTTGCCGGAGAAGGAATTGAGGTAATCATTGCCAATGGGAAAACCGAGGCTATCCTTCCCCGTTTGTTGGAAAAAAATCCGGATGTGCTCTGTTCGCGTTTTATTCCTGCACCCAAAGTTTCCGGAATTAAAAAATGGATAGCCCATTCCGACAGTTTCGCCAAGGGGGAAATCCATATCAATGCCGACGCCGCCAAAGCTTTATCGGACGAGAAAGCGACATCGCTGCTACCCATAGGAATTGTCGCCGTAAAAGGTGCGTTTGAAAAAGATGATATTGTAAGGATATATGACAATAAGTTACGGCAGATAGGCCTCGGAAAAGTGAGTTATAACAGTGTTAATGCGCGCGAACTAATCGGCAAGAAAGGGAATAAACCGGTTATCCATTACGACTACCTCTATCTCGAATAATATCCATGAAAAATGTTGGACATCTTCAACCAAAACATTGTAGAGACGTGGCGTGCCGCATCTTGGCGCGTAAAGACGCGGCACGCTACGTCTCTACAATGCCATTACCGGTTTTTCACCATACAACTAAACCCCCAATACCACCGATGCGCTTATACCAAGTTTCCTGCTTAAATTTCTTGCAACTGATAACGTCGGTTCACTTTTTCCCGTCAAATATTCACTTACACGAGACGGGCTTACCTCTAACAACTCAGAAAGTTTAGTCTGATTAATCCCCATTTCAAACATACGAAGTTTAATAACGTTTGCCAAAACCGGTTCTTCTACCGGATAATTCACTTCTTCATAATCAGCAACCAAATCGGAGAGCAAATCCAATTCGATAAAATTTTTATCATCAGTTGGCGTGTCATTTCCAACCAATTTCAGTAATTCCTCAATTCTTTCACAGGCTGCATTATACTGTCTTTCTGTTTTAATCTTTGCCATAACTTACTTTTTACAAAAATAAGCATTATATTTTGAATGACAAAATAATTTTTTTGTTTTTTGTGAAAACATACTTTATTTACCCGTAGAGCATCCCTATCAATAGAAAACGTCCTCCCCAAGCCGCCAAAACCTCGCAAAGACGTGGCACGCCACGTCTCTACAATGAGACTACGAGGCAAAGTCCCCTTTAGGGGATTTAGGGGTAGGAGATTTAGGGGTAAGGAAGTAGGATATACAAAAAAAGGGCGCCATTCGGCGCCCTTCTCTTTTATTGATAAATTGTTATTTTATTTAACAACAACTTTCACTACCTTAGAACCGTTCTTCACGATTACTACGCCCTTAGGAGCAGCAATGGTTTGATCGGCGCCTGAGATAACAGCAGACTTGATTAAGCGTCCGTCGATGGTATAAAGATCAACTTTACCGCTTCCTTCAAGCACTCTTACGCCGCCATCTACTGCGAAGATACCGGATTTACCGACAACTTCGATATCAGTATAGTTACCGCCGGCAATCTTACCATATTGGAAGATCAAAGCATCTTTCAAATCATTCACAAATACCAAGTGGTTATTTACTTCAGACAAGAAACGATAAGCGCCGTCGTTCGCCTTGTAGTCGGCATTAGATACTACATAGAAAGCCTGTACATCTACAGCTTGCGCATCTTTACCGCCAATTAGTGACTTGTCTTTTACATACCAGAAACCGAATGTTTGTGCAAAATTCGTATCAGCACCTACACCTTCAGACAGATAAGGTTGATCTGTTTTCTTCGTTGTGAAGTAAGCCAAATCGAAGGGAAGGCCGCTGTAGTTGTAAATATGAGCGCCTCTTGAATCCGTCAGGTATTTATTAGCTGCCACTGCAATCTTGTAATACCAAATCTGTTTCGGAAGTATCTGACCAATGGTCGTATCACCTTCATATACGAATGTTAATTCGGGAGCGTTACCAAGACCGGTAATGATACCATAATTAACAGGTGTTTGTGCACTTTCGTTAATGAAAGTAGCGCCACCGATTAAATAATCCGTCAATACACCGGTAGTAGTATTACCTACAACGGTACTAGAGCCTGTTAACGGCACCCATTCGAAACCCTGGCTAACTTGACCACCCAATATCCATGAAGTTACCTTAACAGGATCAATCTTGGTGTAATCTACTGTATAGATATTCCAGTCCAAAGATTTATCAACAATGTTTATTCCTTTCAAAGCATCGTCTAATTTGCGAGCTGTTACATACTTCGTTGCAGAACCAGCGATTACCAAGTACGGATAATCATAACGTCCTAAATCCAAAGTTTGCAAATAAACCGAAGACAGTTTTTGACCATTATAGTCAACTTGTTCCTTAACACCGGCAGCATCCACTTTATAAGGTAAGCAGAACTTGTACTTCGGCAAGTAATTCGGGTATTTCTGCCATTGCACCAAAGAATCTCTTGCACCCAAAGACAGTTCCGTCCAATAAACGGAGTCTGCTCTTGAAGTTGAAAAAGCTTCGTCTATATTCAAGAAGTATTCTTTACCGTCTTTCGTTATAGAGAATGAATAGTAAGGAATCATATGTACACTATCATCCGGTACATCTGCTTTTGCATCTGATAAATAACGCTTGTTTTCCTGATATACTTTCAGATACTCTGCATCCGCGAAATTGTTGTTAAGATCCAACTGCTTGATAAAGGTCTGATAAGCAAAGGGACTATGTTTATCCCAATTGGTCCGAATAATCGGAGCTGGGTTTCCATTTTCATCCACATACGTCAGATTACGGTCTTTAAACGGAGTTTCCAAAGCTGCAACAGACAATGTAGATACATTCTTAGCAAGCGTTTCCAAATTGAAGAACGGCAAATTATGATTGACACAAGAAACCGTCAAAGTATCATAGACTGCTGTGAAATTAGAATTGCCATAACCCGATACATCAATCACGCGTACTGTAACAGGACCATTCACAATATCTCCGCTAATCACTTTAATGGCATAATAATCACCTGTAAGTTTTGTTGGTGCAACAGTAACGCCATCCGTTTCATAAGCTTTGTCATACAATTTCTTCAACTCAGGATTGAACTGAATCAAAAAGTCATCACCTGTTTTATCAGGATCGTATGTAACATGCCAATGCGCAGCCAGACTATTTACACCGGCGTCTGCAATGCTATTGTCAAATGTATAGAATCTACCTTTGTCTACAGACGTACGGTTATTGGCATTCTTCACCAACAGATAGTCGCAAGGAAGTTTCAGATATTCTTGTTTTGTCAACTTGAATTCGATAGGAACCAAGCTACCGCTAAGATCATTAGCTTGTGCATTGAATACTACCAATTTCTTAACATTATCCT
>JAITNQ010000173.1 GCA_031290435.1 Candidatus Symbiothrix sp.
TTCATGACATTTTGGAGGGTATAGACCGCGGCCTCTTTCGCCGTCAATACCTTGGCCCATTTTACGCGTTTGCCGGTTGCCGCGCCGTCACCGGAATTGTTGTATTCCATATAACGGGCAGTTGCTTCGTTTTCTTGCTTACCCCAATTGTTCCATCCCAAGGGATTGATGCCTTCCGGCAGGCTGCAATTCATAAACAACGTCATGGCATACGGGCGCCACGGACGTCCCAGATAAACACCGGAAATATCGTCCGCCGTCTTTATCCGGCAATGATTGAAAATGTAACCGAAAGCGATATTTTCCGGCGTACTGGCTGCGGTGATATAGGAAACTCTCTTGCAATAGATGTCGCAATTCTCAAACCAGCAGGTGGATGGGCCGAAAATAAAATCGGTAGTGCCTTCGATAGCACAATTCTCGAAGTAGTGTCTGCAATTATCCCGTCCGGTATATATCGTATCCTGATTGCCGAGCAGGCGGCAATTGCGCAACACAATCCGATCGCCTTCGAGATGCAGGGCGACCGCCTGTCCCAATTGTTCGGCCGTGTTTTCTACCGTCAGGTTTTCGAGGCTGATATCATTTCCCCTAATCAAAAAAGTGTAAGTGCGAAAGGTGCCCATCTTGTTGATATTGGCATGATCGTCATAGGTAATAATCGTTTTATCGCGACTTTCCCCAATAATCTGTAAATTGCAGACGTAAGTAGGAAGTTCCAATTTTTCTTTGTAAACGCCGTTACGGATATAAATGCGCACCGGCCCGAGCGGGTCGAATGCACGAACGGAATTGATGGCGTCTTGAATATTTCTGAAATCGCCGCGTCCGTTCCGGTCAACGATGATGTCGTAGCTTACAGCCAAGCTGTTCAGGTACATTTCCAAGTTGGTATAAATTTTGCTGAGGGTGTAAGCGTTCCTGTCTGCCGGATTGGTTTTATCCAATCCATGCGCCGCTTCCCAAGCATCCGGGATACCGTCTTTATCGGTATCTTCCGGGGAAGGCCGCGAGGAAAGCGTAGGCCATCCGCCTACTTGGATTTGCGAATCAATCATCCCATTTTCGCCGAAAATAGCGGTTCCGCTACGCACTTCTGACACAATGCGTTTGTCGATTGCATCGCGCAGCAAACTCGCCCCTGCCTGCTTCAAGACAGCTTCGTAGGCCTGTTGCGCCGTATGTTGCGTGGTAATCGTATATTCAAACGCTTTTTCGCTACGGCAACGTTGCAACAAGGAATCGGTTTTGGGCTGTGGTTGGTCGACGCGGTCTTTATCGCTATATGCTTTATAATCCACCCCTTCCCAATTGTCTTTCGTCACCGCCGGACTCCCCTCCATGACGTTTCCGCTGATGTAAAATTTACCAAAGTCGTGAAATCCGTTTCCATCATTACTTTGCCAAGCTTCCAATATTCTGTACCTGACACTTTTCTGTGTAGCCGGACCGGGTTTGTAGTAATTATTGACCATGTTATACTGTCCGTTTTCACCGGCATATGCGCTGTTGAATCCCCAGTTGTAGATGACATTGTTGCGAAAATCGGCTATTTCCGTTTCTTTGGTTTGTTCGTGGTAGCGCGCTCCGCAAAAACGGGGATTGCGGCTGCTGTGATGCGCCAATAAGTTGTGATGAAAAGTAGCTTTCATGCCGCCCCAGATACCGCCGTAGCCATGCGATCCTTTTGCGTGCACACTTTTACGCAGGCTTTCCGACAGGATACTCCATTGCAGGGTAAAATTTTCATTGTTGTAAAACGAAGCGCACTCATCGGTGCTCCAACTCATGGAACAGTGGTCGATGATGATATTTTTATGGCGCGTACCGCTTAATGCGTCATCCTCTGCCTTTCCTATATCGCCCATACGAAACCGCATGTAACGGATTATCACATCATTGGCAGCGATTTTCACCGGATGAGCGGCAAGGCAGATACCATCTCCGGGCGCTGTTTGTCCGGCAATGGTCAGGCTGTCGTTGCGAATTTCCAAAGCGGTATTGAGATAGATGGTTCCCGAAATACGGAAGATAATCGTTCGCGCTCCCTTTTGTTGTATGGCTTCGCGCAAACTGCCTTCCCCACTGTCGTTGAGATTGTCGACAAACCATACTTGCCCGCCGCGACCGCCGGAAGTGTAGCGGCCAAAACCTTCTGCTTCGGGGAAAGCCAAGACCGGCGAAGGCTGCTGTTTTTGCGCAACAGCAAAACTGCTCAGCAACAGGCATAAACCTAAAAACTGTGTCTTCATTTTCTATTATTTTTCAATGTATATAATTAATTTCATCATATTGGACATGTAGCTTGTCGTAGTAATTCCCAATACCGGCTTTTCCAGCATTGAGAAAGTGGAGGTATCATATTCATCGCCCACACGGGTGGAGGCATATTTTGTTTCCTCACTCGGCGGCAGCTCCGGACAAGCCTTATACGGATACGAAGTCATGGTAAGCGGCGTCAGCCAAGAGCCTTCCGGCGTCAGGGTTTCCACTATTTCCCGGATTTCCGTATCTTCCCTGATGACGGGAATTCTTGAATAATAACGCGGAAGTAGGATGGTTTTTCCGGATGCCAACGGAGAATCTTTGATTAATTCTTCAACCAGGATGCGTTTTATCTCTTCGTAAGCCTTCCACAAGCGCGGAATATTGATAAAAGTAAAGGAACTGAGATGAGAAACCGTATTGGTGATATCCTGATCGAAATAATAGTATCCGTTCTCCACATTACTCCCTTTCCGGTGGATGTATTGCGGAATACCTGTTTCGGAATCAATATATCGTGGAACCAATCGTTCATCCGCACTCCTCAAAGTTCTGCCGGAACGTTTTATGTCCGCTTCGGAAAGTTTCAATGATTCCAGAAAACGGATGGCAGCCGGTATGCCCGACAGGAATTTTTCTTCACCCGTCAAGCGGTAATATTTCATCAGCAAGTCAATCATTTCCACAGTAGTAGAAACATTGACGCCTCTCGGTTCATAAGAACGGGCTTGCGCCGGTTTGAGATCGGCCACCGTATATTGATCCGCCCAACCGGCATAAGGCGGCGCTTGTTGCAAAGCGATAAGCAAATCCATAGCGCGGGTAATAGGTTCTTTTACATTATCCAGACCCAGCGCTTGACTGCATTGTATCAGAAATTCAATATTTTCAAGGCAAACATCGTCATTCAGGGTAATGAACGAAGAATAATCCGGTTTACCCCGGAATACATGATCGTACATCAGGGGATAACGTTGCGGCCACCCTCCTGAAGGATATTGACTTTCCAAGACAAAACGGATGACTTTTTCCAAAGCGGGACGGAAAGCGAAATCGTTTTTCTCCGTATATATCCTGAGCAAAAATTCTGCGGCACAAATTGTTACCCCATCGTCAAAAGTCGCATTCCCGTAATAATGTTGAAATTCTTCCATACGCCATGCTTGTTTTCCAATGGTAGCATACCATTGTTTCAGGGAATTTTCACCTGCATAGTCCAGCATATAATTCCAACCTCCGCAGGGAAGTTGCGCCCCAATCAAAGCGCGGGCTACTTCACAGGCAGCATCGTAATAATATTCGTCACCTGTGGCATGATAGGCATCCAGAAACAAATGTCCCACAGAACCCGTGCCGGGAGGTTGTATCCAACCCATGGTAGGATAAGCTTCCAGTTCACCCCAGCGACGGGACAAATCAGGAAGATAAGCCCATACATAAGCGCCTCGGTAACCGACTTTTTCCACCATATAGCGGGTAGCCTTCCGCATGGTTTCCAGCGCTTTTTCTTTTGTTATATTCGCTTGAACGGGAAGAGCGGGTGTATCGATATAACGCACACGGTTTCCGGAAAGCCGCACCAAATCCGGTAAATCATAATAATTCAATACGCCGTAGAGTACATTGGAATACATATCGTATTGCAAAGGATCGGATAAATAAGTTTTCCATGATGAAATACTCCGGGTAATTTCCGCAGAAGCAATCCGGTTGTCCAAGAAAGCGGCATGAACCACAGCCGGGCCGTACAAACCACCAGTGCGAACATGCACCGGATGCCCTTTTAATTCTTTTTGAACAGCACAAAAATCAAGCAGGCTGAGAATATCCTGTACCCGTTGTCCCAGAATGGGCTTGCCGATATGCATGGAAATCATGGCATTGCGGTATTCAAAATTCCAGTATTTTGCATCGTTATAGAACGGCGGATCGGCCGTTTCTCCTATGCCGCGCAAATCGGCGGCCACAAGGATTGTTCCATCCGTCAGTGCGCTTGTAATATTGGTAAACTCATTAAAAAAAGCATTTTTGCCCGATTCGGACAATACCAGACGGACAAGCGATTTTTCATTCGCTTTTTCCGGGACAATGACTACGCAAGGAACAGGCATTTCGCCTTCCCTAATGAGTTGAAATTTGTATTGTTCATATCCCCTACCCGCTTCTTGCCTTCCGGGAACAATCGACAAAGGCGCTGCATTTGACAATCCCAACAATTCTTCCGCTTTCTTCCGTACGGCTACCTTCCCTTGTTCTTGAAAAGTCCTGCGTTGCATTTCCAGCGCCTCAGCTTGCCGACTGTTTTCTTGCATCAGGCTACCGGCATTTTCAAAGGCTGTATTGACCTGATGCGAAGGCGTACAATACAGTTTGCTTAAATCCAAAGGAGAGGGGAAAGTATTCGTAAGCATTTCAGCCTTATCCAATAACCATTGGCGAAACCAGAAAACCAAGCGCTTCCTTTTTTCTTCACCGAGTCCATGTCCGGTTTCCACGGTAAGCATATCCACCCGATTGGGAATACCTAAAGCCGTATAAGCTTTCTGCAACTGTATAAAGCCTTGTTGTGCGCCCCACAAATCCACAAAATCATATTTCCCCGATAGAATCAATACGGGTTTTGGGGCGGCCATCAAAGCAAAATCCGTCAATTCCAATTGTTCACGTCCCTCGTAAGGGATATGCTGGCAACCGTCGGAAGCGCCTTGCAATTCTAAAGTACGTTCACGCAGGGAAAAATAGCTGCAAATAGCCGCTGCCCGGATACGGTCGTCCAATCCGACAAAATAAGCAGCCTGGGTGCCGCCTCCGGATGAACCGAATACGCCAATCTTATCGCCGTCAATATCGGAACGGGTAAGCAAATAATCCAAAGCCCGGTGATTATCCCAAAACTCCTGTGCCGCCAACGAAGTTCCCAACAGATTTAAGCCGGCGTTTAACAAAGTATGCTCGGTGGTCGCGCCTCGGGTAAGTGCATTCCCTTTTTCATCAATCAACTGCAAGCGTTCGCCTTGTCCGAGCGGGTCGATTACCAATACGGCAATGCCGTTGAGCGCCAATACCGGCGCAGTCGGAGAACTGGAGACTTTTCCGTTGATACCGTGTCCGCAAAATTCGAGCACAGCGGGTATTTTTCCTGAAAATTTTGCAGGCAGATAGAGGTTGGCTGTTACATAACGCCCCGGCAGGCTTTCGAAAATAATATTTTCCACCCGAATTCCAGCGGTCTCATAACTTGCCGCAATTTTGACATTCAGTGCGCTTTTCGGAGGGAATGGCCCGGCAATAGAACGGTAATGCCGACGACAAGCATCAATATAGGCCTGCATACTTTCCTTGGTCTTGAAAGCGCGGTTAATCGTTTCGTCACGTTGCAGGTACTGTTGGTGTACCGTCCGCATCAAGTAGGCATTGTACGCCAACGACTGATTCCAAGGCAAAGCATTGAAATTATTTTGCGCAATTATGGTTTGCTTATTCGGTAACAGCCCAATAAAAGCCATTAAACAAATGAGTATGATTCGCCTGTTTTTCATTGGTAATCGGCAATTAAAGTGAGTCCCGTCCGGTTTCCCCCTGCTGTCTTTACCCACAACCGGCGTTTGCTTTCGTCATAAAACCAACCTGTTTTTTCCTGCACGGCAATGCTTGTAGTCAGTTCGGAAAGTATTTTCCCATTTTCGGAAACCGTAGCGGGTTTGCTATCTAATAGCGCTTTTATCAAGTAAGTATGAGTAGCCGGAATGTATTTCCCTTCCGGGCGGGCGGCGGTAAATGTCCATGCTTCCGGTTTCAGTTCGCTGGTAAATCGGGTACGGGCAAAAACGCCTTTTTCATAATCCATTGTCTTACCATCGTCTTCATACAGTTCATAAGAAGATATTCCGGAGGGGTATACATCCAAAGTAAGTACATCTAAAGGATATTGGTCAACCCACTGCATCGGGGGTTGCATCGGAATGATGGCGCCGGCGCGGACAAAAATGGGCAATACGGTCAAGGGCGTAAGGAATGATTTATACTGCCGGCCGGAAATTCTTTCTCCGGTTTCATAGTCAATCCACTCGCCGCCGGGAAAATAAACCGGCTGACTAAGCGCTCCTTTGGTCGTTACGGGACAAATCATCAGGGAAGACCCGAACATATATTGTCCACTCAGGTTATACGTGTTTTCATCTTGCGGAAAATCCATCACCAAAGGAGCCATAAGCGGTTTCGCCGAATCGTATAAATCGCGGGCGGCCGTATAAATATAGGGAATCAATGCATACCGGAGGTGCGCATATTTACGGAAATTATCCAAAGCCTCCCGGCCATACGTCCAAGGTTCGTGGTAACGCGGATGATCCATACCAAACAGCATGGCGACAGGTGAAAACATACCGAACTGGCACCAGCGGATGAACAGTTCCGTATCATAAGGGGAATATTGCTCAAATCCACCCATGCAATGCGTCCAGTTTCCCACGCCCGAAAGCCCCATATTCATTCCGGCAACAATAAGCGGTTCGAACCATTGCCACTCACTGCCCCAATCGCCGGCCCATATATAAGGATAACGTTGAATACCGGCATAACCTTCACGGGTATGTGTCAGTCCGCGCAAACCGGTCGTTTCCTGAAATTTACGATAGGGCGCTTCGGCATAAGCCAAAGGAAAAAGATTGTGCAATTCTGCCGCTTTATGTCCCAAGACTACATCAACATCTTTTTTTGTGCCGAAAGCGCTGCCGACATCCGTTTTGAAAAAACTGACGCCTAAACCCGTAACTTTCTTCGCAGCATTTTCCCACCACCAATTTACGGCGGCAGTATCGAAAAAATTCACAAGTCCTTCGCTTCCTGCTTGGGGAACCAATACATTACCGGCTTCGCGCGCCCGGTCTAACAATTTATAGGCAGGCCCATTGTCAAGGATAGAACGAATATGCAGTCCTACAGCCTTTACATTTTCGGCATACAAATCCCGCATCATTTTTTCGGGATTATGGAAAGTTTCACGCCATTCAAAGGTGCTGCCGCCATTTCCGAATGTGGTGTTGAAAAACCGCCAGGTAGAATCGAACCAAAGTAAATCGAAAGGAATTCCTTCAGCCCGGAAGCGACGGGCAAGTTCTACTGCATAACGGTCGCCTGTCTCGGATTCAAATTTCCATGTTCCACCGGCATAAGTGCCTACATGCAAACCCATAGCATAACGCGGCAAGAGGGGAGATTTTCCGGTAAGCGCAGTATAGCGGTCTACCATGCGGTACATATCCGGACCGAAGATAAAATAATAATCCAATTCTCCGCCATACGCACACATTGTATAGTTTTCCTTTGAACGCCAACCCATATCCCAAAGCGTAGGGAAAGCGGTGTGAAAGAAGATACCGTAACCGCGCGTACTCATCACAAATGGAACCGGGCAATAATTGGCGCGTAAGATATCTTTTCCACCAACAGGCGGTTTTGAACCCCTGCCCAGTTCCACATTCAACCAAACTTTTTTGCCTCTCTGATCTAAAAAATCCATACGTTCTCCCAAGCCAAAAAAATGTTCGTCCGGTCCGAGGGCAACTATATTGCGCACCGAATCCGGGAAAAAACGTTGGCCGGGTTGTTCACTGTATAAGAGCCGTTCGCTTTTATCCCGCACTTCTATCTGCACGGGATTTTTAACGATACGAATATGCAAATCGCTTGTTTCTATATACAAAGCCTCCGGACGGTCATCCGTTTTCAATTCAACCGGAGAAAAAGTATATTGTCTGACCATCCATTGCTCGTTTTCCCTAAATACTTTGTCCTGACTGCGACGTATACGGAATATAGCGGGAGAGCAAAATTCCAACCGGATTTCTTCTCCGGGAACGGAAACAGAGATATGGTTACCGCTCCGGCTCACCGGAGTATCCTGCGCTTTCGGTTCAAGTGCAAAGCACAGAAGAAAAAAGAAAATAAACGTGCGTTTCATGGCATATTCAAATTATCGTTTTACAACTTCTTTCAACAAATTAAAGAACAGTTGCCGCCCCACAATATTGGCCGGATTATCAGCATCGCGATCGAAAGTTCCCATGGCTTCATTCATGCCGTCGAGGTCAACCGGAGAAAGGTGTCCGGTTGCTTGCTTCAGACAGGCGGGAATATCAAGGGTCGTAATGATGATTTTACCTCTTCCCAAAGGAATAAGACTCAAAGCCGAATAAATTTCCTTGCGGTGATCGGATACACAGCCGACAAGCGTTTCTCCGCTACCTACCCGCAAACCTATTCGTCGACGGTTATATGCGGCAAAGCATTGGTATTCCCAATTAAAAGCGCAATCAACAGGTAATCCGTCAAATACGGGATGCGCACGGTTGAAAAAATTTCCGCCGTACCACGAACGGCCTAATTCTTTGTAACCCCTGAAATCAAGCGCTTCCTTATCAACTAAGTATTCCGCCCAACGCACGGGGTTATCCACAATCAATAATGAACCGCCTTTTTGTACCCAATCAATGACATCGCTCATTCCGCTTCCCCATTGCTGCGGTTCAAAAGCGCCGACCACCAAGTAATCGCCTTGCGGGACGCCTTTCTCATACGTTTTCACATCGAATCCCGTCCGGCGCATGAAAGCCGTCAGCATACCGGTGGTATCCGCCACAAGGCCTTTTCCGGTGATGCCGCCAATAGCGGGTTGTACCGCAAAAATTTTATCGTCGCCTGTTGCCAATACCTTGCCTTTTAAAATAAGTGTAGATTTTACACTTATCTTTCCGGCTTCCGGAACTGCAAATTTCCAGCTGCTCAACAGATTTTGTCCATAAACCGTTCCACCGCTTACTTTCACTTTACGGGAGAAAGAAGCGAGCGTTTTTCCGGCCTCATTTTCGGCGGCAATCGTCAGTAAAAAATCACCTTGCAGGTTTTCTTCGTTGACGATATGTATGTCGACCGTTGTGGCATCACCGACAGCCAACACTTTCCGGTTTATTTTCACAGCCAGAAAAAGCGGTGCATTGTAACGGGCTATCAAATCCGGATCGCCTTTATGATTCCGGTAATTATCCATAATTCCGGAATGATTTTCCAACTTCATGGATTCCCATCCGTTCACGGCATAGCCGTCAATGATGTTGTTGATACGAATATTCTCAATAATTCTGCCTTGGTAATAATAGGCTACATTACCCATTGCTACGGTCAAATCATCAACCGTTGGAAAAGCTTTGTCAAAACCGGCTTCATGCAAAAACCGGTCATAAGCCTCATACCAGCCTAAGTAATCGACAGCTTCCCATCCACCGGTTTTATTGGTTTGCAAAATATCCTTGCGGATTTTTTCCAGACGGGGAGGCGTACCGATGGCGCCTTCTTCGCCCCAATAAATAATTTCCGGCCGGTTGTTGTTGTAGCGGAGATAATCAGTCGGACTGCGATACAAATTATCGTGGTATACGCCCGGCCCGCCTGCATGGTGACGGTCGTACCAGCCTATATCGTAAAATGTAGTATCATAAGGCATCAGATGTAATTTGAAGCGCGGACTGGCTTCTCCTTCCGGATTTTCGCCATTGCTCGAATTGTAATTGATCTGACGGGTCGGGTCTAATTCGTGCGCCATACGCATTTCTTTGTAATCTTCGTCCTGGGGCTGCGCACCGCGTTCGTTATGAAGATTGTATATCACTAAGGAAGGGTGATTGCGGTCGCGAAGAATCATTCGTTTTAGTTTTTCGTTGCGATAGGCTAAATAAAAACGGGTTTGCAGGCTATTGTCATTGAATTTAGCGGCGGAATACTGGTTGCCTCCGGGTTCTTCCCAAATCAATAAACCCAATTCATCCGCACAATCCATCACATTTTTCTGTCCGATAGCCCGGTGAAAACTCAGCATATTCAGGCCAAGCCGTTTGGCAGCCAAAACCTGTTTCCGCGCCAATTCATCTGAGGGTGTTATTCCATTGTCCGGCCAATAGCCCCAAGAGATAGCGCTACGCAAAACCATACGTTTCCCGTTCAGGTAAAACTGACGGTCGCCATCAACCGTACGCACCTCAAACCAACGGAAACCGAAACGTTCACTCACTTTGTCCTCTGCTAAGGTGATATGGAGGAGATAGAGGTTCGGTTCGTCCACGCTCCAGCGTTTAGCGCCGGGTACAACTATTTTGTATGAAAAAACAGTTTCACCTTCCGGAATCAAATCCAGCGCCGATTCTTCGGTATATACCCTGCGACCGCTGCCATATTCACCTATTTCAATCCATAATTTTTTGCCTCTGGCGGCAGCGCCGGAAAAATTAGCAACCGTAAGTTCGACAGCTATTTCCGCCGGATTGGGACGGTTTTTGATAAAAATATTGCTTGTAAACAGTTTTTCGGATGCCTGAAGCGTAATCGTTCCGGTTATTCCACCGAAACCGTGGGTAGGATTGGTATCATAATCGCCCCATGTATATACTTGGGAATCTTTCCAGTTGAAGTTCCCGTTGGGGTCGGTAATCCGGAAAGCGATTTCGTTTTCGATACCGGCTACCAGCGCTTGACTGAGGTCTGCCTCAAACGCCGTGCTGTTTACCAGATCGTAAGCGGCCAATTTGCGGTTGACAAATATTTCCGCCCGGAAACGCACGCTGCCTACTTTCAGCACGATGTGTTTTCCTTCCCATTCACGGGGAATAAACACCTTAGTCGTAAACCACGACACGCCGGTGTAATTGCCCGTTACGCCGAAAGTTTGCCCGTTTCGTCCCCAAAAATACTGTTCCACTGTCGCCGGGAGATGTATACCGGAGGTGTCCGGACGGGAAAAAACGGCATCCCAGCCTTGTGTAGGTTCATTCACCGGCAAGGCTTTCAAAGTAACAGGGGGGAGAAATAATGCATCATTTTCCCACTTTGCTGCATAGTCAAGCGTAATATTCCACGGCGACTGCGACAAATCAATATCCCTGCGCGATTGAGCGGAAACCTCAATCGCAAGCAGGATAATGAGAACGATACAGGCAAATTTATTCATAAACGATGCTATTTATTCCTGAGAGAATCCATAGCCGTTTGTAATCAAGCCTTTTGATTGAAGAATCGTTTCAGATGAAAACGGCATCATATAACGAGGGGGAACCCCGGAAGTATAATAATCATCCGGATAACCTTTGAACAAGTCATCGGAATAATGACTCCGGTTACTCAAAATAAATTCGCCCCAATTGGTTCTTGTATAGCCATCCGCTACAAGGGCAGCCGCTTTGGCTCCTGCCGGGTCGATATATTCGAATAATCCTTCAATAGCCAGACTGCGATTGCCGCTTGTGTTATTGGCGCCGTTGGCGTAACTGTTGTATTGACCCCTCCATCCCGGAAATTTAACGGGATAAGTCGGGTCGGTCGACGTGACGTCACATTCGTAGGTCATCAGGGTATTCAGTCCCAAAGTAGAAGAATTTACTTTTTTTATCCATATATAGTTGGGAATGGTATGTCCATTGGGGAAAGTGTAATAGCCCTGACTTTCGAGACCGGCAATCATTGCTTCCTGACGATGGCGCAGTTCTATAATTTTTTCAGGTAATTTTCCGGTACGAATCAGGTCGTAACGCCGCAAGCCTTCCCCGGCAAATTCCAATTTTCGTTCTTGCGTAATCGCTTCTTTCAGCGCATTACCCGAAAGTGAATTGATATAAGCCGTCACTTGAGCCGCTTTGTAAGCAGGGGCAAAAGCCCTGTCGCGCACCTTGGTCAGTTCGGCTTTGGCGCCGCTTTCATCGCTCAACTCCGCATTTACTTCGGCAAGCATCAGGATAACATCGGCCATCCGCATATAAGCGGTATTGATGCCGGATCGGCGTTGACTGGCCGTATAAGGCGGATTCATGCGGTTTTCATCCCATTTATTGTTCGACAAACCGCCTTTGAGTCCCGAACCGGGTTCAAAAGTAATTATTTCTTCGGTAGTAGCGCCGGAACTTCCGGTCACGGTAACACTGACATCGCGGCGTAAATCGCCATCGTTGTAGTCGCCGTAGTAGAAACTCGGATGTATACGGCTCTGGCCATACGATTTACAAGGATAAGCATTGGAGCCGCCACCGGCAGAAGGACGCCCGAACGCGTAAGGCCTTTCAGTTTGAACACCTTGTGTTTCCGCTATTTCAAACAAAGATTCCGGACTGACTACCAAATCCAACTGGTATTGAAAATTCCGTTGGAAAGGATTGCCATAGCCTCTTTCGTCTGTGGTAATCAAGCGCGCCGTACCGGAATTGGCGATACAAGCCGATAAATAGGTCTTTGCCAATTCATAGTACTTTTTATAATCGCTGCGCCGTACATATTTTGCATTCCAGCGTTCGGCGCCGATTTGTTCGAAACCGACATCTCCATAATCAAAGTCCGTGCGGCACAAGCTGTAACCACCTGCATACAGCGCCACTCTCCCGATAAAACCTTGTACAAAGGTACGGGAAATACGTTCGCCTCCGATCTTACCTTCACCCAAACGATACATAAAAGGCTCTATCTTTTGAAGGTCTTCCAACAGTCGATCGTAGATATAAAAACGAGAAGCACAGACAGCGCTTTCCGTTTGAGACTGGGTATAAATCGGTTCGTTGAAATACGGCACATCGCCGAAGAAGCGCACCAATTCGTGATAAGCGATAGCGCGAAGCGTAACCGCCTCTCCGTACAATTGTGTCCAGTCGGAAACCTGACCGGCGGCCCAGGCTGACTGGAAACCCGGTTTGGTCTCAATCTGGCTGACCACAATCGCCAAACGATTGGCCATTCGGTAAAGCGCCGACCAGGCGCTGACGGAAGTCGAATAATTGATTGTAATTTCCGTTGCATACAAGCCTTCCGGAATATGGCGGGTTTGTGACGAATAGCCCTCCGGATGCATTTCAGAATCCGATCCGCCAATCAATATATCATAAAACAATCCGTTGGAATGAACATTCGAACTGGCGCGTAAGATTTCATAACAACTCATCAGCACCTTGTATGCCTCGCTCGGATCGACAAATACAAAATCTTCATCTACCTGAGATGGAGAAGTCACGTTCAGGTAATCACTGCATGTTGTAAAAGAGAACATCAGTGCAAAAATGACAATATATATTAATTTCTTCATGAGTAATAAATTTTAATAATTAAAAATTCACATTTATACCAAAAGTAAATGAGCGTGCACGCGGATAGGCTCCCCAGTCCAAACCGGTGGTCGGATACACGGCGCCGCCTTGAGCGGTATTGGTATTCACTTCCGGATCAATACCGGAATAACCGGTCAATGTGAGTAAATTGTAAATCGTGGCATAAAGACGGATATTATTGATTCCCACTTTCTTTAATACGGGTTTCGGCAAAGAATAACCCAAAGAAAACGTGTTCAATCGCAAAAAAGAACCGTCTTCAATACCCAGCGAAGATACGACAGGGTTCTCATGATAGGGCAGATAGAGCGTTGCATTTGCATTCAAAGCATCCAATTCGGCAGGGGTTGTCACACGCGCCAATTGTCCGTTTTTAATATCGTATATTTTATAAGCGGTCGACAAGTCCGTCAAACGGTTGCGATACAATCCATCGTTTTTACTCCCGTATAAGGCAGCCAAGCGATTGGCATTATAGACTTTATTTCCATAACTCCAGTTGAAGCCCAATGAAAGATCAAGTCGTTTGTAAGTAGCGCTCAAGTTAAAACCGCCGGTATGTTTCGGGTTCATATCTCCGATGATGGTAACATCATTTTCATCAATAATCCCATCCGGAACGCCATCAGGTCCGCTGGTATCCTTGTATTTTATCACACCCGGATAAGCTACCTGCCCGGAAGGACGCTCGCTATTTCCGATACCGAATAAAGGTCCGATAACGCCGGAGGCAACATCCGGGATACCGCTTTTCAAGGTATAGACGCCGTTTGCATAATTGAAATCAGCAGTTGTGTACCAACCGTCATACGTATAGCCGCGCACCATTCCTACCGGATAGCCCTCTTTTAGAATATAATCGCCCGTATTCGGCTGGGTCATAGTCGATCCCCATTCCGTTTTATAAAGGCCGTTGATGCCTTCCGCCAGTTTGTCCACATTTCCCTTGTTCATATTAAAGTTCATTCCCATTCTCAATGAAAAGTCTTTGTTCTCAATAACCACGCCCGAAAGCGCTATTTCCAAGCCTTTATTACTGGTTTGCCCTACATTGTCGTAGGTAGAAGTAAAGCCGGAAATAGAAGAAATAGGGGTCAGCATCAATAAATCCCGGGTGGTGTTCCAATAAAGGTCGATGGTACCGAACAAACGGCTTTTTAGAAATCCGAAATCAAGGCCGAAATCACGGGTGACGGTGGTCTCCCACTTCAGATTTGGGTTCGACATGGTAGAAGATGCCGGTTCGTATCCGGGTTGCTTCACTTCATCAATGGAATAATTCAGCAATCCGGACGATTTCCAGTTCATCCGCCATAAGTTAGCGCTGATACCATCGTTGCCTACTTCTCCGTAAGAGAGGCGGAATTTCAGATTGCTCAGCCATTCCGCATTTTGCAAGAAAGCCTCTTCGGATGCACGCCAAGCCACAGCCGCGGCAGGGAAATAACCCCAACGATGGGTGGATGCAAATTTGGAAGAACCATCGGCGCGGAAAGTCAAAGTCAGCAGATAGCGGTCGAGCAATGCATAATTGGCTCGCCCAAAATAAGACTGCATACGGTCGGGCGTACCAATACTGGAAGTTAAAGTATGATTGGGAGTCAGCATATCCTTGTTGTACTGATCCATCATGGCGAAAGCACGTTCGGCGTCAAAGGAAATCGGAAAATACTGAGCGGTAATTTTCATGTTTTCAGAGCCTGAATCGGAAATTTCCTGACCTGCTAAAATATTCAAAGTATGGCGCTTTCCCAATCCGGGCACATCGTAGTTCAGGGTATTCGCCCAACGCAAACCCCATCCGTCCGAACGTTCAATATCGGCATTGCCGCCATAGGTCTGATTGCCGTCTGCATCAAAATAATTCTGATAAATCGGACCATACCATGTTTTTGTTTTGTTCCAATAAGTAGACAAACCTAATTCGCTGCGAGCCGTAAGATTTTTCAAAATCTTCCAGTTCAGGGAAGTGTTGGCGCGAAGATTCTGTACCAAACGGTGTGGTTTATAATCTTGGGTGCGCGCTACCGGATCAAATCTGTCTTGCAAAATCTGGTCGTACATACCCAACATCGTATTGTAACGATCGTCTAATTCGCCCAATACATCTGTAGCAGCGATCGGACGGAAACGATAAGCCGATGACAATATGGAACCTGTCCCGTTAGAAGTGCTTTCACCCACTACTCTTTGCATATTGGAATAGCGGGCGTCTACGTTGAAATCCAATTTCTTATGCAGTTTCTGATTCAACTTGAAAGAAACATTGGCGCGTTTGAACCATGAATTTATTTTCAAGCCTTGATCGTCCATATAATTTGCGGCCAAAACAAAACGGGTATTGCCGCTTCCTCCGCTCATAGACAGATTATGACTGTGAGAGAGCGAATTTGTGTACACATCTTTCGTAATATTGCGGGCATTCACATTTTTGTAGTGGTCGATACCGCCGGGATTGCTGTACGAAGCGCCGCTGGCAGAGGTAAAAGAGGTCTGATTGCCTATCGCCCACAGACGCTCCCAAGCATCGCGATAAGTAGAACCGATTGCATCGGCATAAGCCCAGTTATAGGCTACATAATCGTAAGCATCCATCGTTTCTAAATATTTCGCCGGTGTATTGAACTTCACATAACTATTGTAATTGATAGTAAGCCTGTCTCCTTTAGGAGTTTTTGTAGTGATAATAATAACCCCGTTAGCGCCGCGGGCGCCATAAATAGCGGTCGATGAAGCATCTTTCAACACATCAATACTTTCGATTAAATCGGCAGGAATATCATTGATGGAGCTGACGGGAAATCCGTCTACCAAAAACAAAGGTTCATTGCTCTGAGAGATAGAACCGCCTCCACGCACCCTCACAGAAACCGAGGCGTCAGGACGACCGTCCTGGGTGATAATATTTACGCCCGGCAATTTCCCTTGCAAAGCCTGTAAAGCATTGGCAACCGGCGCCGTGGCAATTTCTTTCCCACTTACAGAGGCCACAGAACCGGTCAGGTCACGCCTTTTCATCGTACCGTAACCCACTACCACCACTTCATCCAGCGCCTGCATATCTTCTTTCATCACTACGCTGACGGTACGTTGGTTACCTACTTTTATTTCATAGGTAACATATCCTATAAAAGAAAATACCAGCGTCGAATTTTCGTTAAGACCCGAAATACTGAATTTTCCGTCAATATCCGATATAGCGCCGTTTGTCGGAACTCCTTTTTCTTTTATGTTTACGCCGACCATTGTTTCCCCGCCGATATCCGTAATCAGGCCGGAAACCGCATGGTTCTGGGCAAAAGAAGACAAGTAAATCGCAGCCATAAACAGCAGTACGATTGTTCTTTTAAATAGTTTTCTCAAATCCATAATTTTTTATTGTTATAATATTTTTGTAAACAAAGCTTTTTTTATTTGCCGGAAAGAAAATCAGCCCTCACAGGACTGAATGTATCCATCAGCACACCGGCCTCAAGGCATACGCAAGCATGCAAGACATCAGGTTCGACATAATAGCCGTCGCCCGGTTTCAAAATCATCTTCTCATCGCCGATGCTGAGTTCAAATACACCGGAAGCGATATAAGACGCCTGCGAATGATAATGTGAGTGCATGGCGCCGACAGCTCCTTTCTGAAATGCCACCTTGACCAACATCAGTTGGCCGTCATAAGCCATGATCTGCCGACGGACGCCTTCGCCCGCCGGTTCCCATGGTATCTCAGATTCGATCTGGAAAGTTTTACTGCGTGTTTTCATATTTACCACCATCTGGGGTCTCCTATCCTTTTTGCCAAAGTCGGATGGGTGACCTTGAAATTCACATTTTGCGGATCGGCAAAAATACCGGTGGTTGTTCCGTTCAATACCTCCAATGCGTCGATAGGATTTTGCGGTTCATTTGAAGTATTCAATGTCCATTCCAAATCATTGGTCATATAGCTGTCCTGTACCGTGATGTTTGTTGTGGAACTCCGCATTCCGCGCACCTTGCTGTCCCAACCGGCGCCAAAAATACAATTTTTGATGGTCAGTCCTCCGGGCATCGACTGGCTATTGTAGTCGATGATATAGTTGCCATCCCCTTTGGGCGTATAGCAAACCGTCAGGTTTTCCAATACAAGCGAATTGGGCGGTACAGTGGGCTTGGAAGCGACTGCAAATTTTTCGGAATGAGCGATGGTAGAATTCTTTATAATCACATTGGTGAAATAAGATTCCGCATGGTCGGCGTTGGTAATACCATAACCGCCGATGGAATCCATAAGGCAATTCTCTACCAATATTTTATTAATCAGCGTTGCAACCTGTGCGCGTATAACCCCGCGTTTGTAGCGGATATCGCAATTGAGCAGACTCAATTCGTTGATTTTAGCGCCGGCATTATTGAAATTGAACACATAGCGACCGCCATAGTTACCCGCATCCCTTGGACTGCTCGGATGTTCGGTGATAATGATATTGTCGAATATCACATAATCTAAGTTTGCATCGGCATTAACCGCAAAACTTCCGTTGTCTTCCATCACCGCATTCCCGGCAAGGCTAAGACCGGTTACAAGCCTGAGGCTGGCGGACAAGTTTACTGTTGAGATTTGATAATGTGTCCCTCCCGACAATACCACCGTAAACCCGTTCGGGTATTGCGCCGCCCAAGTATTGAAATTTGTTTGCGAAAGCGCCGAATAAGCATCCGTTTCCGACAAGGAGCGGAGATCAATGTAGTCCCCTTCGATAATCTGGGGAGACAAGGTGTTGTACGCAACTTCTCCCATAAATTCGTCTTCTGAATAAGCCTTGATAATATAAGCGGTAGAAGGTTCCAATTCTTTGATAATAATGCTTTTTTCATTATTCTCATTTACCATGTTGTCTTCCGGCGTCAAGTTCACGGTTTTCTCAATATCCGTTTTGCCGGTACAAATATCCAAACGGTCGTAATCTGCTTCCGCCCACCGGACGCGGATTTGCGTATCGACATAGTCCGATGTAGTAGGGGTTTTCAGTTTGGTCGGCCATTTCAATGTAGAATAAGTGTATTGTATATAATCCGACATAATCTTGTCGCCCAAGGAACGGATTCGAATCTGATATTGGGTATCGTAGCCCAAGTCTTCGAATGTATAATCCGTTAAATCCGTCGAAGTTTCCCGTGCAATAGTCAGAAAACTATCGACAGACAATTGGAGTTCATATGATTCGGCGCCTTCATATCGGTCCCATTTTAAGTTAATCCAGGTAATTCCGATGATTGTTTCTTTTACAACCGGACGGAAAAGACGGTCGGGAGTACCCAAATCATCCTCTTCGTTGCAAGATGCAAAGCCAACTAAACTAAAAATTGCCGCAAACAGCAGGTATCGCATGATTAATATCTTTTTCATATTCGTATTCATTTATTAAATTAATTAGCGCTAAAAACATGTCCGTATCCATCATTATTCAGCACGTTACTTGTCAGAATCGTGGAAGTAGAAATAGGCAAGAGATAGGGCACTGCCGACACACCGGTCGGGTCCTTGTAACCTCTCCAGCAGCGAACGGTAAAATCAGCGGTTTCGTAAGTTCTTTCGCCGGTAACTGCATCTGTAATTTCTTTGTACAGGTTTTTCGTCCAGTTGAGGGTTCCATAGTAATTTTCGTAACCGGGCAACTCCAAATTGTCCTCAGTTGTCGTATTGGTTGGGACTTCCGAGGGTTTGAAAAAATCGTTCAGGAAAACAATTGTTCCGGCGTTTTTCCGATAGTAGAGAATATCCGCATAATTCGCATATTTCGCCACTTCCGGATTTTCCAGTTCTAATCCGCGACCGGCTTTACCCAGATTATCCAATGTTTGCATGGTTTCTACGATTTTTTTGCCGTAGATATTCCAGCGTACCAAATCGAATTTACGCATACATTCGCCGCCAAATTCCCATGCACGTTCATTGACAAGGGCATCAAAGAAGCGCTCCTTGGAAGTAAGGTTGGCAATATAAGCATCCACTTTTTCCGCATAGTTGGCAGCGCCGAAGGCTCGTTCCCGGACAATAGCCAATTGTTGTTTGGCTAATGCAGTCGGTCCATTGAGTTCGTTTTCTGCCTCGGCCAACATCAGCAGCACATCGGAATAGCGCATCAGCGGCCAATTGATACCGGTACCTTTAGAAGAACTGGCGCCTGGGTCGTTTTTTAGCCACATCCGGTTCCATTTTCCTATAGCCAAAGCAGTTATCGCCTCTGTGGATTGAATGTTATCGCCGGTATACCTGATTTTAGCTACCGTAACATCCCGGCGCTTATCCGCACGGTCGAATGAATAATAATAGGAAGGCGACAAATTGGTTTGAATAGTGGTAGTTCCTTTTGAACCGCCGGTGACAGTCATACCTACGCACCAACCAACGTCTCCGCCGCTGTTTGTCGTTCCGAATGCTACTTCATAGAGCACCTCTGTAGCGTCGTTTTTGACCCATTCGCATTGGTCTTTGAAAATTTTGCCGAAGTCTGACAGCAGCATCCTCGGCTGCAATGAAATCAGTTTTTCGCAATAATCTTTTGCCAATTGATAGTATTCCTTAGAGGTACGGGCTGTTTTAGTTGTACCGTTTACCGTATAGGTCACAGCCAAAGCCGGGTCTCCCGCTACATCAAGGTAATCGTCGGCACGTTTCATTATGCCTTCTTTGGTCATGCCGTAACCGGCGCGGAACAAGGCCAGACGGGCAATCATACCTACGGCAAAGTCACGATTCATCCGTTCAAAGCCATCGGAGGCATATTTATTCATAAAATACATGTTTTCCTCATTGTCAACCAAATCCTGAATCATACCGCTGTAGATAATATGCTTGTCGGTCTTGGGCATATCAAAATTTCCACCGACTTTTGTTGCCTCACGCGGATAAGGCACATCGCCCCAAAAGTTGCAAAGCAGAAAATAACGGTAAGCGCGAAGGCAATAGGCTTCTCCCAGCATGGTCTTCATATCGGGGTCATCAGCTATTGCACTGGCTTGTATACCTTCGATACATTGGTTGGCCCTTTCGATAGCCGCATAATTATGATTCCATGCCGTTTGGATATCACCGAATCCGGTCAGCAAACCACCTTGCAACGACCAGACATCGCGGCGCGACCCATCGGGAGCGGCGCTGGGCGCACAAACTTCCACATCAGTATTTTGCATCCAGACATTAGACATACGTGAAGTGTAACTATCTTCCGTAAACAAGGCGTAGGCGCCCAACAATACTTTCTTTGTTTCAGCCGCAGAAGAAAATACATACGAGGACTCAAACTTTGAAGGCGCTTCCGGATTGAGGAAGTCCTCACAGGAAGTTGTAAACAACGCCGCCGTAATAAATAAAAGAACAATTTTATATCTGTTTTTCATAATGATCTTAATTCAAATTTATAATTCATAATTCATAATTCAAAAAGTAAGGTTAATACCGGCAGTCCATGAGAAACTCTTGGGATAAGTAGAATAATCTACTCCCGGCGTTAATCCGGAAACCGAACTGCCGCGGACAGCAGAAC
>JAITNQ010000190.1 GCA_031290435.1 Candidatus Symbiothrix sp.
GACCGCTTCCTGCTCCGTATCACGAGCAATGTTACGGGAATGGAAGAAGTAAGTCGTTCGATTTACATTTATTCGCAAGGGTCGGACATCCGGGTCATATCCGGCAGTCCTATCAAGTCAGTAATGGCTTACAACCTGCAAGGCGCTATGGTTCGTGTTTCCCATACCGATGTGGTGCGGGATTTGGCGCCGGGCATCTACTTGGTGCGGGTGATTACCGAAACAGACAGCAAGGCGGCGAAGGTGATTGTGAAGAATTGAGAATGGAGAATTGAGAATTGAGAATGGAAAATTGAAAATTGAAAATCATGAAAGAATTAGAAAATAAACAGCAAATAAATCAAATAGAAGCGCCGACAAGGTATGAGGCGCCGAGCTTGGAAATAATAGAAGTGGTTATACCGAATGGATTTGGCGGTTATAGCGATCCTGGTGGTGAAGGTGGTGATCCGGACGGTTATTAACGGAAGCTATGCAGTATTATCCTATTGCGGGTCATTTCCATGAAGTAATGGTAGAAAAGCTGGGGCTTGTCCCCGGCTTTTCTCTTAAATATGATGAAAATACTTATCCAACAATTGCTTGGCTGCGGTAAAGGAAGTCAATTCAGAGCGTAAAACCTGCGATTCTTTCACCGGTAGTTCATCGGCGATTGAAGGCGATTGATAAAAATGTTTTTTCAGTTGTTCGTTAATGCTTTCGTACATCCAGTATTTGGATTGGGAATTTCTCCTGAATTCAAAATAGGCGCTTTGTTTGGTAAAAGCCATGTATTCGTCGACCATGTCCCAAATTTCGGTGATGCCGGTTTTGTAATATCCCGAATAAGTCAGGACTTTCGGACTCCATCCTGAAGCCGGTAAAGGAAACAGGTGCAAAGCATTGCGGTATTGAGTAGCCGCCAGATTTGTTTTTTCGATATTATTGCCGTCGGCCTTGTTGACAATGATTCCGTCGGCCATTTCCATGATTCCCCGTTTGATGCCCTGCAATTCATCTCCGGTACCGGCCAATTGTATCAAGAGGAAAAAATCGACCATTGAGTGCACGGCCGTTTCCGACTGTCCCACCCCGACCGTTTCTACGAAAATGGTATTAAAACCGGCCGCTTCACATAAAATAATTGTTTCCCGTGTTTTCCGGGCGACACCGCCCAATGAACCGGCTGTCGGAGAAGGCCGTATAAAAGCATCCGGCTCGCGTGAGAGTTCTTCCATCCGGGTTTTATCACCCAATATGCTTCCCTTGGAACGCTCGCTGCTCGGATCAATGGCCAAGACGGCTAATTTCCGGTTGCGTTGGTGAATCAAATGTATACCGAAGGCATCAATTGAAGTGCTTTTCCCTGCTCCCGGAACACCTGTGATACCTATCCGGATGGAATTGCCGGAATAGGGCAGGCACATCTCTATCACCTCACGGGCAATGGCTTGGTGTTCGTTTTTTTGACTTTCCAACAAGGTGACAGCTTGACTCAAGACCGTGATATTTCCCTTCAGGATTTGTTCTACATATTCTGAAGGAGAATAATTGCGCCGCTTCTTTCTTCCGCTCAGATAAGGGTTGACAACCGGCGGCTGAGCGATACCCTTATTCACTGTAAGCCCTTTATATTGAGGGTCATTTTCAGGATGATGTTGTAGATTGTTCATTCAGGAGTGGACAAAATTTATGGTAAACAAATCTCAGGGTTTTGCCGTAATCGCTACATCATAAAGAGGGGTTGAGGGATCATCGGAAACAATGGTAAGAGTAGACGAAAGCGCCGATTTCACTATTGCTTTATCAATGGTTATTGTCACGCCCTCTATTTCTCCCGGATTCACGCTGAATTGTTTTTTCGAAACGGTAATCAGCGGATTGGATAGCTGAATATTTCTGATATTCAATTTGGTTTTCCCGGAATTGGATAATTTAATAGTCCTGCTATATCCTTTGCTGAAATTACCGAAGTCAATCTGGGTGAAATTGGCATTGATCCTTCCGGAATTCACTCTTTTTTCCGGCAGCCATTTTTCAAAATCATCTAAAATGGTTGCTGAATAAGGGAAAGCGTAGGATACACCATTGAGGAGGAGATTAATTTCTCCTTGCAGATTTCCATAGAGACCGGCAATTTTGGTATCAAGCGTCACCTCCACTACAGCTTCTTTTTTCGCAGGAACGGCTGCCTCACTAAAATTTACCGTGATATATTTGGGGAGTTTTTGCACTTTCTGGGTAATCGGTTTGTCCGATTTATTAAATACGTCTAAACGAAAGGTTTTAAGCTCGCCCGCTCCGACTCTGCCAAAATCCAAAGTTTTGGTTTTCAATGCATAATCGCCCAATGCTTCTACATAATCTTTGCTGGGTAACTGTATCCCGTTTACTGAGACGCCATTTACGACCTCTCCCTTTATATGTAAAGTTACAGGATTACTCAGATTCGTATATACAGTAACGCTTTTCGAGAAAGGAGCGACCCCAGTCGGATTATACACGGCTGTTATTGTGCCGGATTTACCGGGTTCTATGGGTTCTTTTGTCCACGAAGGAGTCGTACATCCGCAAGAAGCTTTAACATCCGATATTACCAAAGGTGCATCCGATTTATTGGTTATAACAAAATTGCAGGATACTTTCCCGTCTTTAAACCCGATAACGCCAAAATCATGTACCGTTTCGTTAAAACTTATTTTTTCATTTTGTGCAAAAGAAATGCACAAACTTAACATAAAACATGTTACACTAAAACCAATCCTTTTCATTATAATATTTCCTAATTAAAAATTTTACTATTTGTGTACAAAGGTAAAAAAATAATGTAGAATGATTGGTATAGTTTCGGAAAAATTTTTCATTCATCTTTAATCCGCAAGCTAAAAATTGGATAAACCGCCTAATTTTTTATAAGAAAAATCATCCGATTAATGGATATATGTGTAAAATACCATAAATTTAGCGCTACCTTAAAAAATTTCTACTTTTTTGAAAAATATTTGTATTATTCAAAAAAAATAGGTAATATTGCACCGTTAAAGCATGAAAAATAAATAACTTTGTGCACTTTGCGAAACCAGTTCAATAAAAAGTAAATTATATCATTATGGCAGAATTAAATCTCGTGGTGACAACTGTCTGTATTTCAGGGAAAGAAGTTCATTTCGCCCGCCTGAAACTCCAACAAGCGTTTAACCAACACAGTTGGTTTGAAATAGAAATTGATCACACTGAGTTTTCGGGTCGATGGATGGATGACGCGATCCCAATCATCAAATATATCGGTTTGGACGTCTGTATAACCATGCAACACAGGCAGACAGGCGAACAAAACCTGTTTACCGGAATTATCACAAATGTTTCATTTAAAGGCCGACACGGGCAGCAGAATTTCATTGTCTTTACCGGCGCCAGTCCCACTATTAAATTGGATGGCAAGCCGACTATGGATTCCTTTATGGATTTGCCTTTGCAGCAAGTAGTCGATGAGGCGGTAGCAAACTCCGGCAATGGCGCTTCGGTGATCATCAATCCGAAATTCGGTTCGAGATTAGACTATGTCTGCCAATACAATGAAAGTTGTTTTGACTTTCTGAACCGGCTCAGTTGGCAGTTCGGGGAGTGGTTTTTCTACGATGGGCTGGATATCTATTTCGGTATAAAACATCCTAAAAGCGTCACCTTGGAATATGACAAGGAGATGACCTATTTCGATTTGTCGGCCAATCTGGTTCCCCAAAAATTCAACCGTTACATCTATCTGAAACACGATAATAAAGTAATAGATACGGACGATCCACCTAATGTTCCGGGCATTCACGGTTACCTGCAAGTCTCCAAAGGGCGTTCGGATTCCGTCTATACCTCGGAGGCTGCTACCCCTTTGATGCCGGACATCAATACCAAGAAAGACTTGGACGATTTGGTGAAAGCGGAAAAAAGCCGCGC
>JAITNQ010000207.1 GCA_031290435.1 Candidatus Symbiothrix sp.
AGCTAAATGCGCCCGGTTTGAATTATTTCCTGTAAAGTTACGATTTTTTTCTCAAAAAGTTTGGTTGTTTACAAAATTAGTTCTACCTTTGCAACCCGATTTGTAAAGATTAAACAAACTAAATAATATTGCAATATGAAACGGACATTTCAACCTTCCAACAGGAAAAGAAAAAACAAACACGGATTCCGTAGCCGGATGGAAACTGCAAACGGTCGTAGGGTTCTGGCATCGCGTAGAGCGAAAGGCAGAGCAAAATTAACCGTATCCGACGAATATAACGGATAAAACCCGGAAAATAAAATATAAAAGGGAATAAATCAAAAGTTTATTCCTTTTTTATGTTTCCGTATGTTCTTTTTTTCGTATTTTTGCCGTATGTTAAATAACTTGTTATGCGAATTGGAAAATTTTTGAAAAATATTTATGTGAAGAATTTGCTGGCTGCAATTCTTGTCATCGTTGTATTGGTGTTGGCCGTATTATCTTGGTTGAAAATATATACCCAGCACGGGCAGTCTGTGGAAATCCCGGATGTAAAAGGTTTATTGGTCGAAAAAGCAGAACCTATTTTTGCAAGTAGAGACCTAAACTACCAAGTCATTGATTCCGTTTTTTCCAGAGGCGCCAAACCGGGAAGTATCGTAGAATCGGTGCCGCCTATCGGTTCAAAAGTGAAGAGAGGTCGTACTATTTACTTGAAAATCAACTCTTATACCGCCCAATTGATAAGCATCCCCAACGTAAAAGACCTTTCTCAACGCCAAGCTTTTGCCATGTTGAAATCAATCGGATTCGAGAGTGTCAGCATTAAATCCATTCCGGGAAAGTACCGCGATTTGGCAGTCGGTCTGGAAAGTAGAGGGGTAGAATTGGAACCGGGTGATAAAGTCACGATCAATACGCCGCTCGCCTTGTTGGTGAGTTCGGGAAGCGGAGAGATAACTTCCATCGAAGACTCTACGGTTATTGAAGAAAATAATCCGGACGAAACCTGGTTCTGATGGAAACGTACAGTGACGATACCGAAGATTTGGCGGAAAATACCGGCTTGGTTGAAGATTCCGAAGATGAATTTTATGAGCACTTCCGTTTTGTGGCCGACAAAGGACAAAATCTTTTACGGATAGACAAGTTTTTAGTCACCCGGATCGAACACGCTTCACGCAACCGTATCCAATCGGCGGCCGAAGCCGGATTTATTTGGGCGAACGGAAAACCCGTCAAATCGAACTACAAAGTCAAACCCTCGGATATTATCACGGTGGTGATGGACCGCCCCAGAAGGGAGATGGAAGTCATCCCCGAAAACATTCCCCTCAACATCGTCTATGAAGATGCAACGGTGATGGTGGTCGATAAGCCCCCCGGCTTAGTTGTTCACCCGGGACACGGAAATTATACGGGAACCTTGGTCAATGCCATTGCCTGGCACATGAAAGATGACCCTCACTACGATTCCAAAGACCCGCGTTTGGGATTGGTTCACCGGATTGACAAAGATACTTCGGGCCTTTTAGTCATTGCAAAAAGTCCGGATGCAAAAACCAATCTGGGCATACAATTTCTCAACAAAACTACCCAACGGAAATACATTGCCTTGGTATGGGGTAATGTGAAAGAAGACGAAGGCCGCATTGAAGGGAATATCGGCCGAAATCCGAAAGACAAACTGTTGATGACCGTATTCCCCGCCGGCGAACAGGGAAAACCGGCCGTCACCCACTACCGGGTTTTGGAACGCTTCGGTTATGTGAGCCTGATCGAATGTCGCTTGGAAACCGGAAGAACGCATCAAATCCGCGTACACCTGAAGCATATCGGACATACCCTGTTCAATGACGAACGTTACGGTGGAAACGAAATACTGAAGGGAAATCATTTTGCCAAATACAAACAATTCATACAAAATTGCTTCGAAACATGCCCCCGACAGGCCTTGCATGCACAGACCCTGGGGTTCAAGCATCCTCAAACGGGAGAAGTGGTTTTCTTTGAAAGCCCTTTGCCGGAAGATATAAAACTTTTAATAGATAAATGGAGAAAATATGAAGCCTAAGAAAAATATCGCTATCGTCGCAGGAGGTTACTCCTCCGAATACGTCGTTTCGCTGAAAAGCGCCCGTGGCCTACAGTCTTTTATGGATGCGGAACGGTATAAGGTATACATTGTCCTGATTACAAAAAACAGCTGGCTTGTGCAGCAAGAAGACGGAACAGAAACCGGCATCGACAAAAACGATTTCAGTTTTAGCTTTGCCGGAGACAAGGTAAAATTTGATTTTGCCTACATTACCATACACGGCGCTCCCGGTGAAAATGGTCTTTTGCAAGGCTATTTTGATATGCTGCACATTCCCTACTCTTGTTGCGGCGTTTTGGCTGCAGCTTTGACTTTCAGCAAATATTCCTGCAATTGCTATCTGAGAAATTTCGGTATCAAAACAGCCTCATCCATTTGCCTGCGAAAAGGCAATGTATTCGACCCGGAAATCATGCTGTCGGAATTGGGCTTACCGGTCTTTGTCAAACCCAACGACGGCGGTTCGAGTTTCGGCACAAGCAAGGTAAGCGCTGTCGACCAACTGCAACAAGCTATTGAAACGGCTTTTACAGAGGGGAATGAAGTGATTGTCGAAAGTTTTATGCCGGGAACGGAAGTGACCTGTGGCTGTTTCAGCGTCAATGGCGAGAAAACGGTTTTGCCTCTCACGGAAGTAATCAGCAAAAACGAATTTTTTGATTTCGATGCAAAATACAACCCCGGCAGTTCCGAAGAAATCACACCGGCGCGCATCTCCAAGGAGTTGACGGAGGAAATACAATCCCTGACTGCCCGGATTTACGATTTTATCGACGCCAAAGGGATTATTCGCGTCGATTACATCATTTCGCCGGAAGGAGAAGTCAGGATGCTGGAAGTGAACACAACTCCGGGAATGACAGCCACCAGCTTTATCCCCCAGCAAGTAAGGGCAGCCGGCTTGGACATCAAGGATGTTATGACCGGAATAATAGAAGACATTTGTAACAACATAAACTGAGACGCTCATGGAAGAATTAACCGGATTTGATGACATACGACCATATTACGATGAAGAATTAATTCCCGTAATTGCCCGCCTTTTGGAAGATTCCGAATTTCAAAGGGTAGCCGGATATTTGTTTCCCGATAGAAGTTGGGAGGAGATGAAAGTCTTCCTGCAGTCTTTTACCAATATCAAGGATTTTCAACACAATCTTATTGTAAGATTAGCGGGCGAAATAGCCGCGAAATCAGCGGATAGCATTGACAGCAAAGGATTTGGCGACCTGCCAGAAAACAAATCTTTCACCTATATTTCCAACCACCGCGATATTATTTTGGACGCCTCTATCCTGAATGTCGAACTGATTAAGGTAGGATTGGAAACCACTGAAATCGCAATAGGAGATAATTTGTTGTTGCAAAAATGGATAGAAGATATTGTAAGACTGAATAAAAGTTTTATCGTAAAACGAAGCGTTTCCCTGCGGCAAATACTCGAAGTTTCACACCACTTGTCCGAATATATTCATTTTGTTATTCAGCACAAAAAAGAGTCGATCTGGATTGCGCAACGGGAAGGAAGGGCCAAAGATTCCAATGACCGCACCCAAGAGAGTCTCCTGAAAATGCTGGCCATGGGAGGAAATAAAAATTTTCTGAAAAGCATTGCTTCGCTGAATATTGTACCGGTGGCCTTTTCCTATGAATACGACCCCTGTGACTACCTGAAAGCCAAAGAATTCCAATTGAAAAGAGATATTCCGGAATTCAAGAAAACACAACAAGACGACGTGGTCAATATGCAGACGGGATTATTCGGATACAAAGGAAAAGTGCATGTTCAGATCGGACAGCCAATCAATTCCATCCTGCCGGAAATCGACCTCACTTTGGGGAAAAACGAACAGATAAAACGGGTTGCATCCCTGATTGATAATGAAATCTTTTTGAATTACCGGTTTTATCCGGTCAACTATATCGCTTACGACCGGCTTGAGGGCGCCGCAATTTTCAAAGCATATTACACCCCAGCCGACACGGAAATATTTGATGCTTATCTGCAAAAACAATTGGATAGAATTGATTTGCCTTCGAAAGATATTCCTTTTCTTACGGAAAGAATATTGACGATGTATGCCAATCCACTCCGAAATAATTTATTAACTAAACAGTTATGTATAAGTTAATTAAATCATACCTTATTGTATTTTTTACAATAAGCGTCTTGTGCGGTTCCTGCGGTACGGAAGCCGTTGATTACGGATTGGGTGAATATTTCGAAGAAATCGCGACCGCCACGAGCGGAAACACTTTCTTGTCGGATCAGGGGAAAAAAATCCGGAACGTGAATGAGAAACCGGCGTTTGAGGCGGGCGAACGGGTGTATTTAAACTACACTTTACTACCGGAGGCTACGCCCGGATTTGATTACACCGTCCGCATCAACGGTTCATCAAAAATTCCGGTCGGGAAAATCAAGTTGGGAAGTCAGGCAGACGCCGAATCGGCCGTCAAGGAAGCAGTTCATTTCGAAAGTATTTGGGTAGGAAGTCATTACCTGAATATGCAATTTTATATCAATTATAAATCAGAAGCACACGCTATCAGTCTAATCGCCGATTCCACACGTCTTGACAGCGATACTATCCGCATGTATTTCGAGCACAATCCGAATAATGACCCGGCCGGCTATCCGGTTCGGGCCATGCTTTCTTTCGACCTGAAAGCGATATTGGGCGAGCCGGAAAATAACAAAAATATGCAGATAGATATCAACACAAATAACTACGGGCGAAAAACATACACCCTGAAATATTAAGCCGGTAAAAAAAGTATTTTCAGCCTTTTAAGCGCTGTCTTTTTCTTTCGTTTTCGTCTAAGGTAATTTTCCTCAGTCGTATAGCAAGCGGAGTGAGTTCTACGTATTCGTCTTCTTTGATGTATTCGAGGGCTTGTTCCAGACTGAAGACAATGGGGGGAGAAAGGTGCGCTTTGTCGTCGCTTCCGGAGGCGCGGACATTGGTGAGTTTTTTCGACTTGGTAACATTCACGACCAAGTCGCCTTCTTTCGTGTGTTCGCCCACAATCTGTCCGGCATAAACATCCGTTTGGGGTTCGATAAAGAAGCGTCCTCTGTCTTGCAATTTGTCTAAAGCATATGCAAAAGCGTTTCCGGTTTCCATCGCAATAATAGAGCCGTTCTGCCGTTTTTCAATTTCACCTTTCCACACTTGGTATTCCAAGAAACGGTGTGCCATGATGGCTTCTCCGGCAGAAGCGGTTAAAACCTGATTGCTCAAGCCGATGATTCCGCGAGACGGAATGATAAATTCCAAATGTATGCGGTCGTTTTTGCGTTCCATCGTTTGCATTTCACCTTTGCGTTTTGTCACCATATCTATGATGCGGCTGGCAGATTCCTCCGGCAGGTTGACGGTCAGTTGTTCCACCGGTTCCAATTTGAGGCCTTCTTTTTCCTTGATAATCACTTTCGGCTGACCCACCTGCAACTCATAGCCTTCGCGGCGCATGGTTTCGATAAGGATTGAGAGATGTAAAACACCCCTGCCGTATACGATCCATGAATCAGCCGAACCGGAAGATTCCACACGCAAGGCCAAGTTTTTGTCCAATTCGCGCATGAGGCGTTCGTAGATATGGCGGGAAGTAACATATTTACCGTCTTTTCCAAAAAAAGGAGAGTCATTGATGGTGAACAACATAGACATGGTCGGCTCATCAATGGCAATAGGGTCTAATGGTTCCGGATTTTCCGGGTCGGAAATCGTATCTCCGATATCGAATCCCTCAATACCGATAATCGCGCAGATATCGCCCGATTGTACAAACGCCGTTTTGGTGCGTCCCAGCCCTTCAAAGACATTCAATTCCTTGATACGGGACTTCACAATACTGCCATCGCGCTTGCAAAGCACAATATCCATTCCTTCCCGCAATTCACCGCGGTGAACCCGGCCTACGGCAATCCGGCCTACATAGTTGGAGTAATCCAAAGAAGTAATCTGCATCTGGGGATTTCCTTCTATAATTTTCGGTTCGGGAATATGTTCGATGATGGCGTCTAAGAGCGGGAGAATATTGTCGGATGGTTTTTTCCAATCGTCCGACATCCAACCCTGTTTGGCCGAACCGTAGATAGTGGCGAAATCCAATTGGTCTTCGGTAGCGTCTAAGGAGAACATCAGATCGAAAACCATTTCCTGCACTTCTTCCGGTCGGCAATTGGGTTTATCCACCTTGTTGATAACTACTACGGGCTTCAATCCGAGCGCGATGGCTTTCTGGAGGACAAAACGTGTTTGCGGCATAGGCCCTTCGAAAGCGTCGACCAAGAGAAGAACGCCGTCGGCCATATTCAATACCCGTTCCACTTCTCCTCCAAAGTCGGCATGTCCCGGAGTATCTATAATATTGATTTTATAATCTTTATAATTGATGGAGACGTTTTTTGCAAGGATTGTAATTCCGCGTTCCCTTTCCAAGTCGTTGCTGTCAAGAAATTGGTCTAACTCCGTTTTGTCATCACGAAAGAGTTTTCCGGCCAATAACATTTTATCCACTAAAGTTGTTTTCCCATGGTCGACATGGGCGATGATTGCTATATTTCTAATTTTTTGCATGCTACTAAAACTTTGCCTGTTTTTTAAACGAGGGCGCAAAGGTACAAAAAAAATCTCATTCTCAGCTAAATTTTGGTTTCGTTTTTTTAAAACGCTTCCAAATCAATGTTATTCACGTTTTTACTCACTGCTCCCAGCTAAAATTCAGTTTAGTAACGTGAAATAAACAAGTTATAATACATTTTGTTTTATTGCTTGCGTATTCTTTGCGGTTTAGTCCTTTTTACCGCAAAGAACGCAAAGGTTTTCGCAAAGTGCGCCAAGTTATTTATTTTTCATGCCTTAGCCTAAGTTTAGCCTTGTTTTAGACGGATTGACCGGTATCCTCAGCAAACAAATTGATATCGCGGTTTGAAAGCTATGAAACAGGTTATTCTGGTCGCGTACATACATCCGGATGGTATGTGTACCCGGCTGTAGGCCTGACAGATCCCATTCCGGCTGATCGGTTGCGGCATCTCTCCTGACGCCGTCGATATACCATTCCAGAAAACCCGATTTATTGCTTGCATATTCTAAAACACTTTTAAGCCGGAAGTTTAAAACGCCGCAATACTTTTTTCCGTTGACGTCAAAATAATGCTCTCCGTTCACATAGAAAGCTGCCGTGAGATCGCGGGCGGCAGAACCGGCCAAATAGTAATACGCTTCGGCAAGTCCCAATCCATAGCACATAATAGACAGTCCTGAGGTATTGGCAAACGTGTAAGATTGATCAGTCAACGGAAGAGAATAGAAAGAGTAACTCGGATTTCCAATTCCTGTCGTCCACGTTCCTCCGCTTAAACTTGTAAAGCTGGTCGAATTTCCGATAGCCATAGTCGTCTGATCGCGGGTGGCAGTGGCCGCAACAATCAGTGCATAATGCTCATTCAGGACACTCCTGTTTAATTCAACAAAAGGAGCGATAGTAATTAAATTCACAAATTGCTCAACAGGTGGCACCCAAGTAAATGCAGGGTCGCCTGTTGAATAACTTAGCCCTGAATACTTTTCGCCCGTTAAATAGGAACAAACCCCTATTGGTTTGTCGGCAGAAATGTAACAACCTCCTTTAGCCAATTTTATTTCCAATTCAACAAATTCTCCCTTGTCCAGCGTCAAAGAAC
>JAITNQ010000028.1 GCA_031290435.1 Candidatus Symbiothrix sp.
CATGAAAGCATCTGTTCGTTTATCGCCATGGGCGCCGTGTTTCAACGAAATACGATCTTTCCCGACAGGTTGGGCGGTAAGTTGTCCGGCCAATAAGGTGAACAGGAAAATGAGAATAAATATACCCCCCAGCCCCCTGAATGAGGAATAGGAATGTGACAATATACCCCCCAACCCCCTGAAGGGGGAGTAAGAATGTGTTGATGTGTTGAATTGTTTCATATATACTTAGTTTTTAATTTTTAATTTTTAATTCTCAAATTCCCCCATGGTCCGCAGTGTTTTTCCCCGGGCCGGAAGCGTTTGCCGGTTTTTTGTTGTCCGGAGAATAAGTCCAGCTTATTTTATCTTCCAAGATTTCTCCTTTGTACGAGATCCTTGCTACAAGGATATTTTCCCCTGTTTTCAGTTTCACGTTGTTGAAGATATAATGCACATCGGTGGTTCCTTTCGAAAAATCTTTTATTTCCTCGCCATTCACAAATAGTTGTGGGATGCCGCGGTTGGAATAAACCGTTACGGGCGTTATCTCGTTTTCACGCTTCGTTGCGCGGCGTTGCGTCAGGTAGAGTACCGACTCTTTGCTCCAATTGGCTTTGTACCAATAGAAAGGGTCTTTTTTCATTTTCCGGTCGAAAGTGACCAATCCTTTCATATTGCGCGCCTCTACACCACCTTGCGTATTGACCGGCGTAGCGAAGTCGAAAGTGTTCCAGATATAGGATGCAAGCAGGTATGGATGTTTGGAAATGCTGCCCCAATGTTTCTCGTGAAATTTGGTAGCGAAAGTTTCCGGATAGAATTGGGAGAAATAGCGTCCAAATTCGCCAACGACTTCTTCCTGTTGGTCTACATTGGCTTCGGCGCCATATTCGGAGAACATGATTTTGTAGTCCGGAAATTCTTTTTCCATACCGTTTATCCATTTTTCCACATCGTCTATTTCTCCGTCATACCAGCCGAAATAATGGTTGATACCTTGTATATCGGCATTCAGGTTGGAGGCTTGGTCTACTTTTTGGTAGCCGTTGACGGATGCGGTATAACGGTAAGGATCTTCCGATTGGGCCAGGTCGTTCAGTTCGGTCGTCAGTGCAACCGTATAATCGTAAGGGGTATAAACTTCGTTGTGCAATCCCCAGACATAGATTGACGGGTGATTGTAGTGCTGGCGGATGAGTTCGGTCAGTTGTTGTTTGGCATTACCGGCTTCCTGTGTGCTCACTCTGTTTACGAAAGGAATTTCGGCCCAGACGATGAATCCGATGCTGTCGCATTTGGCATAGATGCGTTCGGCTTGTTGGTAGTGGGCGAAGCGGATGGTAGTAGCTCCTATTTCCTTGATAATAGCCAAATCGGCATCATGTTGTTCGTTAGTCAGAGCGGTTCCGTACTCCCACCAATCCTGGTGGCGGCATACACCGTACATCGGTACTTTTTTCCCGTTGAGATACATCCCGTCGGCCGCCCTCAGTTCGAAATGCCTGATGCCTAAAGGCTGAACAACTTCATCAATAACCTTACCCTCCGATTCGACTTGTACGACTACTTTGTAGAGGTAAGGGTCATCTAAACCCTGCCACAGATGCGGATTTTTCAATTTGAAATTCCGGGAGAAGACTTGTCTGCCTTGGGGTAGAATTTTCGCCGGTAATTCCTGTTTGGCCTTGAGTTTGCCGTTGGTTTCATAGATAGCGGTAAGAATACGGATATTCCGGGCTTCTTTGCTTTTGTTTTCCAATTTGATTTTCACCGCTACATCCGCCGATTGGGACGACACGTTTTTCTGGCTGATATAGACGCCCGGCGAGGCATAATCCGTTACGGCAATATTGACTTTTTCGGTAATTATCAAATCGACCGGCCGGTATATCCCACCGTACACCCCGAATAGGGTATGATTTATCGGGATAACATCAGGTCTCGGAGCGTTGTCCGCTTTCACCAAGATTTCATTTGCCTTACCGTATTGCAGCAGTTTGCCTATTTCAACGGTAAAAGCAGAAAAAGCGCCTTGGTGATTACCGGCAAGTTTTCCATTTACATATACTTCCGCTACGGATGCCACTCCCTCGAAACGCAAAAACACGCGTTTGTCGGAAAGGCTTTCGCCCGGGAAATAGGTTTTTTTGTAATAAGCTTCTCCTGCATAAAAGTTATTTTTCTTGATTTGCATATCCGTTGCGTTCCATGTGTGCGGAACGGATACTGGTTCCCAAACATCGTTGCCGGTTTGGGGCAGATTTTCGGCTTTCTTAAACAACCAGCCATCGTTGAAAGGCTTTATATCTCTTCCGTGCACGTGCACGGTCAATATAAAACCCAGCAACAAACATAAAATTTTTTTGTTTACTTTACAGATGTGTGTGTGTGTGTGCATTTTATTTTATTATTTGATAGATTTCGCTGCCTGCCATTAAAAAGGCGCCAACGCCATAAACGGCGGTCATTTCTTCGGTAACTTTGCGGGGATCGGCCCCTATCGGTTGTATCCAGCCTAATTTGCCGTCTTCGTCGATAGCGCCGGACAAGGCTTCCCAAGCTTTTATTACCGCAGGTAAATACGCGTCTTTATTGAGCAAATCTTTATTGATTCCGTAAGCGAGCGCGTAGGTAATCAAGGCGGTAGCACTGGCTTCGGGTGAAGGATAGCTTTCCGAGTCAAGCAAACTTGCATGCCAGAATCCTGATTTATCTTGGAATGAAACCAAGTGTGGAACAAATTCTTTGAATAAATCTTCGTAGAACGGGCGGTAAGGCGAATCTGTCGGCAAATATTTCAGTATATTGACCAATCCGGCTGCCACCCAGCCGTTGCCGCGTCCCCAGAATACTTTCCGGCCGTTTTGCTCCTGTTTGTCGAAATAGGAATCATCGCGGAAAAATAATTTTTCATCCTTATTGTAAAGATAACAATAAGTCCGTTTAAATTCCTTGTCCATGAATTGCAAATAGGTGTCGTCTTTCGTCAAGGCAGCCGCGCGAACGTAAACGGGAGGCGCCATAAACAAGGCGTCGCACCATGTCCATGATTGTTTGTTTTTGATGTGCATACTTGTGTCGGGCGGATTCGCTATGATTTGATCTATGCGGTTTTTCGTGGATTCAAGCATTTTAGAGTCCTGCTCACTGCGGTACATTTCGAGGTAAAACTGTCCGGCGCACAATTCATCGGCATGGTAAATACCGTATTTTGTTTCGGTGAAATTTTCCGCGATACGCCATTGCGATTTTTCTCCGATTTCGAGTAAGTATTCGGACAAAAAAGCATCGTTTCCCGGAATTTTAGCCCATTCGGCCATTCCCAAATACAGCACGCCATTTGTCCACGCATTGATTCCGTAATCGTGTAAATGACCGGCGCTTCCTTCGGTTGAATACGAGAGATGAGTGATTTGCCAATCAATCACTTTCCGGAGCGTATTTTCGATATCAGACCGGTTTATCTGTTTTCCGATTTCGCCCAAGCAAGTAAAATGGGAGAGACAAAGGCACAATAAAGTGAAAAAATATTTTTGCATAAGATAGATTTTAGAATTTGGGTGCAAAAATACTATATTGTTTGGTTTATTTCTTACGTTACGAATTAAAATTTAATCTACATTTGCTTTATTTAATAATTTCATCCTTATATTTGTGTTAAGTTAACGTTTAACAATGTCGGACAAAAATTCCCGCAGGTGAATTTGTTTGATTCCTTTGTAATTGCCAATTGAAAATTCGTCCATTGTAACGACCATTTTGGGATATTGATCGGGGATATTCATTAAATTACCAAATTCTCTTTGTATGACAGCCTCATCATAAAGCATATAAGCAACCTGAATATAGATCCGTTCGCCATCTTTTTCCGCGATAAAATCAATCTCTTTTTCGTCCGATTTTCCCACAAACACCTTGTATTGATTGCGTAATAAATGCAGGCAAACTGCATTTTCCATCAGTTTGCCGACGTCTTTTCGAAAATTGAACGAACGAATGGCATTGCGAATCCCAATATCTTCGAAATAATATTTTTCACCGACCTCGAAAATCTTCAATCCCTTGATGTCCGCACGGGGTATACGGTAGACAAATATCGCATTTTTCTTCATTCAGAAGACTGCGAAGCGCTAATTCAAACGAAACAATTTCTTGCACTTCATCAATAAAAAGATAATTGTCTTTATCTTGTAATCGGGTATTGACATAAGTATACAAATCTTTGTTGTTCCGGATAGCGGAAAATTCGTCCAACTCTTTGTCTATGAAAATAATATTGGCATTTGGAACAAGTTGTCTGATATCTTTCGACAATTGGCGTAAAATATAAGTTTTACCCACGCGACGTTGTCCCATCAGTACCTTTATCAACGATTTATTGATAAACGGCCGGATGCGCTTGCTGTATTCTTTTCTGACAATGATTGATTTCTGCATAAATTCTTCTTTTATACTTTAAATACTATGCAAAAATAGTAATTATTTCTTTTATATCATAAATTATTTGCTTTTTACCGCTTATTTTGTTTAAGAGAAAATCAAATCAATTTACTTCCTTTATCAAAAGAACAATTGCAATTGTGTTGCAAAAGCATTGTTTTTGCCGAGCGCTTTATCGTCCGTATGCATGTAATTCAACTGGATACGGCACAAATGCGCAAAATAGTAGTTGATGCCCGCCGTAATATCCGTTGTTTCGTCTTGCGCCGTAGCCGTATTTTTGTCGTAGAAATCATATTTTCCCAATACTTCCCATTTGCCCGGAACGAACTTCCAGACAGCCGCACCATAACAGCCCTTGCGTCTCAAGCCGCCGTCATTGGCCGAGAGGTATTCCGAACGGCCGTAAAAATCTTTGCTGCTATATTCCGCACTAAGAGCCAAGGTGTTGCGAACATGGTTGGCGACAGGCAAATCGGCCACGGCATAATACAGTTTTCCGGAATAGACCGACCCTCCTATCCTTAATCCTTTGATTGGCTGCAAATAAGCCGATCCTACAAAATCTTTGTGGTTATTGTTGTCTTTGGTGTTCAAACCGGTTCCGTTAAAAAGTCCCGCATAATATTCCAACCGAAAAAAATCATTCTTTTTCAACAACTTACCCGACAATTGCAAGCCGGCATCACGGCCTGATTTGGCCGAAACAGCCTGTCCTCCTTGCGGTCCGGCAATCCCGAACTGATTAAAATCGCCTGAACCTCCCGACATGGCCGATACAGAACGGGTAGAATTAATCGTTTCGATACGGGTGGATGATATGGGATTCTCAATAGTGAACGGAATTTTGCATTGTCCGAACCGGATATTCAATGCGTCCGCCGGAAGCCATTCGCCGTACAATTCGTGGAGACAAGCGCTGGGGCCGAAATCATACATCAGCATGTAGCCGAATTGTTTTTCCGAACCCAAGCGGCCTGTGGCAGAAAGAATAGCCCGGGTTAAGTCAATCGAATTATTCGCAGTAGTGCGAACTTGCCCTCTACCGGGATATTCACTAACGTTCCAAACGAGTTGCCCGTAACCGGAAAGCTGAAAAACTTCACTTGAAAAAGCATTTTTAGTACTTTGGATAACAGATTGTGCAAATGATGAAGCAAATAGCATCAACATACAAGACAATAGCAGTAATTTAGATTTCATGTGTAATATTAATATTAATTTGTTTTTTT
>JAITNQ010000044.1 GCA_031290435.1 Candidatus Symbiothrix sp.
CCTGCCGACTTGCTCAATGGTGAAGCGATTGTTCTTTCTTTTTTCATCTCTCTTTTTTTTCGACAAAGGTAGTGGTTCTGAATTGACTGTGAAAGATGCACTTCCCCGAATGCTTACGTAGTTATTACTATGCCAATAACGTTGATATTTCGATAGATTTTAGTATCAAAATATCTCCTCAGTGAAAATTTAACAAAAAAAACTACAAAAAAGTATGCTACTGCAATTTTATTGCAGTGAGACGTCGTATCTTTGTCTCTGAAAAACAGAATTTCTTGCGCAAGGATGATGTTTAGAGAATTATTATTTTTATGTTTTATTAAAATTTTTAGATTATGAAAACGTTATCTCTAGAACAAATGGAAATCGTTAAAGGAGGATGGAGGCCTGATGGATGGGTTTTATCTGTAGAAGAACATGCAATATGTGCGTTGGCAGGATTTGGTGCAGCTAGTTGTACTTTTGGTGCAGGAGCTGCTTTTGGATATATTGCATGCGTAGGTCTTATTGCTGCAGGAAGAGGGGAGGAAGTAGAATGGGTAGACGATACAGAAGTATCGGAAGAAGAGTGGGTTTGGTAATACTATATTTTTAGCATTACACATACAGCCTCAGAGGTTTTAGTAATATTTACTTTTGAGGCTGTTTACGTTCAAAAACAATTTCTATGCAGTATCATACTTTCTTTGTATTAAAATGGAAATCAATAATCAGGCATCCGATGTTTGAGCAGGGTTTGTTTTACAGGTTATTGTTCTCTTTATTTATATTGTTCTTATTGTGCATAATACTTTTGTTAGGCTATTTTTTTAATCAGTTCTATTACCAACTATTTTCGGAAGAGTTCAATTTATTTTGTGTATTTCTCTTTTCTGCGATTCCTTTACTTTTGCTTGATTTTGTTTTAAAATTTTTCTTTAAAAAAGATGATTTTCAATTTCTGACCATTCATCGTTTCCCTTATGCCCGAAAAAGTATGCATTTTTATTATACCATCAAAGCGCTTTTTAGTTTTTGGAATTATTATTTATTGCTGTTCTTCTTATCTTACTTGTCAACAACATTTTATCCTTATTACGGCTTATGGATTACAATCGTTTCTTTTGTGGTTTTGTATGCTTTTCAACTTTTAATCGCTCAATTCATAAAACACATTCATCGCAGTACTGAAAAAGAATTGGTTATTCCCGATTATTTTTCTTTCAAAATAACCTCACAAGGTAGTCTGAAAAACTATATTTTATTGAATGTGAGAATGATTATACGCTCTCCTCGTCTACGGCAGCAGCTCATATCCTTTTTATTAATTTCTGCTATTTATTTTTATTTGTTTGGCGCCAATTCGAAAATTATGGATGTCTTTGGTTTTAGATTGTTTTTTACATCGTTCATGATTCTCCTGTTTTCACTTCTATTTAACCAATATTTGTTTTCTGCCGAAGCTTCTTTCTTTGACCATTTGATGATTAGTCCTGATTTCAGAAAAATTCTATTGGCAAAATACGTTATGAATGTTTTCGTTTCCTTTATTTTATTTTTGATTTTTTTGGTATGCATGCCATTTAACCGGCAATTTTTTGTAGACTTGACAGCTATTTTTCTTTTTTGTTCAGGGCCTATTACTCTTTTATTATTCAGTAGTATTCTTTTCGTCACCACTAAAATAGATTTGTTTGGCTCTCATTACAAAATGCTGACAAATCCCCCTTCTGTCCAGTCGTTTTATGTTTTTTTTGCCTATGCCTTTTCAATTGCAGGGGTGATTCTTATTGCATTTGTCTTTTCGCCCTTGGTCGCCGTTTGGTTTATGTTTGTTACCGGTGTGATTTCAATTTTGTTTTCCAATAGCTGGTTCAACTATTTATACCGGTGCTTTTATCCAAATAAGTACGAGAAAATGGAAATATTTCGGATTCAATAAACAAAAATAAAAATAGTCATGGAAATAGCAATTAAAAATCTGACAAAAATATACAATAATCAAAAGGTGTTATCCATAGGTGAATTGTCAATCGGAAGTGGGGAACTTGTTGGATTAATCGGCAATAACGGTGCAGGAAAAACGACCTTTCTTCGATTACTGACAGACTTGATAAAAGCGGATTCTGGCCTTGTCCTTTCGAGGAATAAAAATATCAGTAAAACAGAAAACTGGAAATTCTATACTTCCGCCTACATTGATACCGGTTTTCTGATTGATTTTTATACAGCAGAAGAGTATTTCAGTTTTATTGCTTCGAACTATAAAATAAGCGATAATGATGTAAAAGAACTCCTTCGCCATTTGGCTGATTTTATGAATGGAGAGATTCTTGGCAAGAAAAAATACATCCGGGATTTTTCGTTGGGAAATCAACAGAAAATAGGAATAATCGGCGCAATCTTATCCAAACCGGAAATATTATTTTTAGATGAACCATTCAATTTCTTAGATCCGAGTTCCCAGTACTTTATCAGTAATTATCTGAATGAACTGAATAAACAGTTTAACACAACTTTGATAATATCCAGCCATAACTTGGAATGTATTTATACAATTTCTTCTCGGATTATATTGTTGGACAAAGGCTTGATATTGAAAGACGTTTCGCCTGTAAATAGTGTATTAAGGGATGACCTAAGTAATTATTTCAAAGTAGACAATATCTTAACTCAGGAGAAGTAGTAAGCGTATGGAAGTATATTTGAAATTTTCACCATTTTATTTTTTTTGTTTATATTGTGCTTCATTTATTTTCTTTACTTTTGCATTCAATTATATTCTATACGATGATGCTTTATTTTATAAAAGTTTTGGTGAGATTTTAGGGGTAGATCGGATTAATACTATCATAGAGAAACAATCTTTTTTTCTAAAAATCAGTTACTTTCTTATTCCTATTTTCTTGTTTTTGAAAATATTTTTTACGTCAACTTGTATTGCAACCGGAGTATTAATTTCAGAACAAAATTTAAAGTTTAGTCAGTGTTTTAATATTGCGCTTAAAGCAGAAATAGTTTTTTTATTTGAGTTAATTATCAAAATAAATTATTTTTCGATATTAGGCGTAAATTCTTTAGAAGAAATAAATATACGTCCTTTTTCAGTTTTACAGTTACTCGGAAATATCGAACCATGGATGTCGTATCCCGTGAGTATATTAAATATCTATGAATTAACATATTGGTTTTTTTTAGCATTATTTTTTTCAAATTGTATAAAAAAATCGTTTGGGTATTCTCTTGGATTTATTGCTAAAACTTATGGAGTCGGTTTGTTACTGTGGATTGTATTTGTTGTATACATTACTTTGTTTTTATTTTGATGAGAAAAAATATTATTAAAATACTCATTTGCTGTGTTGTAACTGTATTAATTTTTCTACTTGGCATATCTAATATTTCTAAAATAAAAGAAAAGGAAAATGCGAAAAAAAATCTACAAACACTTAATGATTTTTGCACCTTAAATATTGCAGATGGTAGTGAGTTTTGTACGGGTTCATTGACAAATAAGCCTGTAATTGTGATGTTTATGCATCCGGAATGTGATTTTTGTCAAGAAGAAATAAAACAATTCAAAGATTGCGAGGAAGAATTTAAAGACGTTTTTATCTTGTTAATTACTTATGCACCCATAAAACAAGCAAAGAAATTTTATACAAGTCAAAAGCTATTTCAACTCTCTAACCTATATTTCTTGTATGATGAAGAAATGGAAATATTAAATTATTTTGACGTCAATGTGCTACCGTCTATTTTTATCTATGATGATAATAAAAAATTGATTTTTAAGCATAAAGGAGAAATTAAAATGGAAGCAATATTGAAACAGATAAAGCAATAAGCCATGAAAAAAAGCAATATGAAGTCTATATTTGTTAAGCAACACGGAGAATTTGCCTGTGGCATCGCATGCCTGACAATGATTGTCAAATACTACGGCGGGAATGCACGGCAAGAAAGTATTCGCAGCATAAGCGGAACGACGACACAAGGGACTACTTTATTGGGTTTGTATCAGGCTGCCGAAAAATTGAACTTTATCCCGAACGCATATCAAGCGGATTTAAATGATTTGAAATCATTTACTTCTCCGGTAGTACTTCATGTGGTAAAAAATGAAAAAATAGAACATTACGTGGTCTGTTTCGGATTCGAAAATAACAAATTTATTATTGGCGACCCGGGCGATAAAATGTTATTGATGACAGAACCGGAGTTGGATGCGATATGGAAATCCAAAGCCTTATTGATGTTAAAACCGACACCTGAATTTGTAAAAAGAGATTCAGAAAGAAGGGAAAAATACGAATGGCTCAAAACAATTATAAAAGAAGATTATCCCATTCTTACCGTGTCTTTTTTCTTAGGATTAATTATTGCTGTTCTCGGTTTAAGTTCTGCCGTTTTTTCTCAAAAATTAATTGATGATTTACTTCCTTCAAAGAATTACGAAAAATTAATTCTGGGAATTTTATTGTATTTTGTTCTCCTGATTTCAAGAAGCGGACTGGGTTATTTGCGAAGTATTTTTATGTTACGTCAAACAAGAGGGATGAATAACCGTTTAGTTAATAGTTTTTTTTCTAAAATATTGTATTTATCCAAATCCTTTTTCGATTCCACAAAAACCGGAGAAGTCATTACTCGTATGAATGATTCGCGACGTATCCAATCGACTTTATCGTATATCGCCGGTGGGGTATTGATTGAAATTCTTGTACTGCTTTTCTCAATAACTTATTTGTTACTTTATTCATGGAAAATGGCTGTAATTGCTTCTTCATGTATTCCCTTTTATATTATTTTAGTGTTATGCTATAATAAAAAAATAGTGGCAGGGCAACGAAATGTGATGGTTTCATCCGCAGCAACCGAAGGTTTATTGATAGACTTCATACAAGGAGTGAATGACATTAAAATTGCAAACAAGCAAAATGCTTTCAAACAATCCATCCAGGCCATGTATGGAATATATCAGGAATTTGGATATAAATTAGGTATGCTGAGTAATCAATATGGGCTTATAGCACAAATAATCAGTATTATAACGTCAATTTCCCTAATTATTTTAGGCATTTCGTGGATTTTGGACGGACAATTAAAATTAGGTGAATTAACAGCTATCATGACCATCGGGAATATGATTATATCTTCTACTGCCAGTCTTTCGGGTGTGAATATCCGTTTACAAGAGGCCGGCGTTGCTTTCGACCGGTTTTATGAATTCGCTAAAGCAAAACCGGAATTTGAACCGGATAAGGAATTGTCCGGTATTAAAAAAGATACGATGAACGCCCACTTACAAATAAGACACCTTTCATTCCGGTTTATAGGCCGAAAAAAATTATTAAATGATATTTCGTTGGAAATACACAAAGGTGAAATTATCACCATTTTTGGCGAAGTGGGTTCAGGAAAAAGTACATTAATTCAGGTATTGCAGAAGCATTATTTTCCCGAATCTGGAGAAATAGTTTTCAATGGTATATTGTTGTCTGAGTTTTCGACGCCTTTGTGGAGAGAATATATTGGTGTGGTGAGTCAACATATAAAAATATTCAGTGGAAGTGCAGGAGAAAATATATGTCTGGGAAATTTTATGGAAGAAAGAGAATCTGTTATAAGCTTTTGTAAAGACTATGGTTTTGATTCTTTTTTTGATAATTTTCCGCAAGGCTTGGATACTTTATTGGGTGAAGATGGCATAAATATTTCCGGCGGACAACAGCAATTAATTGCATTTGCCCGTACTTTGTATCGCTGCCCGTCTTTGTTATTATTGGACGAACCTACTTCCGCAATGGACAGTAAGACAGAACAATTCATCATCAATTTGTTGCAAGCAAAAGCCGAACAATTCGCGGTTCTTATGGTAACGCATCGGAAGCACCTTGCAAAAATAGCAAACCGGGTATATTATTTGGACAATGGCGTATTAAGTGAAAACTAAATTGTCATCAAAATCTTACATCAATAAAAACAATATTCTATTTAGAATCAATATAAATATGATACTATGTATTGCAAAGTACTAATATTATGTTTATCTTTGTAACCAAATTAAAAATAATTCGTCTTATAGATAAGAAAAAGTTCTTTTATTCGTTAATAGAAGAAATACGACAATGAAATTATGATACGATTAGAGCAAATTAACAAATCCTATTATAACGGGGCGCCGCTTCATGTATTGAAAGGGATGGACCTCGAAATTAAGAAAGGGGAAATGGTTGCGGTTATGGGCGCTTCCGGTTCGGGAAAGTCTACTTTGCTGAATATTCTGGGCATTCTGGATACTTACGATAGCGGCAACTATTACCTGAATAATACCTTGATAAAAAATCTGAGCGAAACGAAAGCTGCCGAACTGAGGAATCAGTTGATTGGTTTTATTTTCCAGTCTTTCAACCTGATTAATTTCAAGAATGCCGTTGAAAATGTCGCTTTACCACTTTATTATCAGGGAATAAACCGCAAGAAACGGAACAATATCGCTTTGGAATATTTAAACAAGATGGGACTGAAAGAATGGGCGGAACACTTACCCAACGAAATGTCCGGAGGACAAAAGCAACGGGTTGCTATTGCCCGCGCTTTGATTGCCAATCCCCAGGTAATTCTGGCGGACGAACCAACCGGCGCTTTGGACAGTAAAACTTCTGAAGAGGTGATGCAAATCCTCAGGGAAGTAAACCGGGAAGGGATGACTACGATAATCGTCACGCACGAACAGAGTGTGGCGGATGCTACCGATAAAATTATCCGCATTAAAGACGGAATTATAGAATCAATAACAAAGTTGTAATTGCTCTTCATAATTCATAATCCTTAATTCATAATTAATTCACAGTGTTCGACATAGACAACTGGGCTGAAATATTCAGCGTTATTAGAAAAAATAAATTACGTACTTTCCTTACCGGATTTTCTATTTCCTGGGGGATATTTATGTTTTGTATCCTTTTGGCCTCCGGAAACGGACTGAAAAACGGTGTCATGTCCAATTTCGAGAGTCGGGCTATCAACAGCATTGAGTTTTGGGGTAGGAGGACTTCAAAACCTTATAAAGGTTTGCCTGAAAATAGACGTATAATACTTGATGATAATGATTTGCAACTAATAAAAAATCAGATTCCGGAAGCAATGAACGTTTCCGGTACCATCAATACCAGTGTCAATATCAGTTACAATACATACAATACAACCTGTAGTTTCAGTGGAGTTAGCCCCGATTACATGGAAATCAACGGAGTGAAGATAAAAAGCGGGCGATTTATCAATGCAATGGATTTGCGGGAATCACGAAAAGTAGCAGTCATCAATCCCCGTGTCAGCGAAGTGCTTTTCCAAAGCGACGACCCGCTGGGAAAACAGTTTGTTGCCGGTGGTTTGGGTTATACGGTAATCGGCGTTTTCAAATCGGATGAAACGGGAAATGACCAAAGCGCTTACATTCCTTTTACCACAGCACAACTGCTTTATAACAAAGGCTGGGGAATAGGTGATATTGCCTTTACCGTCAACGGTTTGGATACGAAACAGGCTAACGAAGAATTTGAGCAGGCGCTAAGGAAAAAACTTTCCGTTCTCCACACCTTTGACCCCGATGACCTGCGCCCTGTCGGTATCTGGAACCGGCTGGAAACTTACATGGAAGCAATGGGTATTTTCAACGGTATTTCTATCTTTATCTGGATTATTGGAGTCGGTACGCTCTTGGCAGGTATAATCAGTATCAGCAATATCATGTTGATAACCGTCAGGGAGCGGACGAGGGAGTTTGGTATTCGCAAGGCTTTGGGAGCCAAACCTTCGGCCATACTTGGCAATATATTGATGGAATCGGCCTTTATCACCTCTATTTTCGGTTATATCGGCATGTTTATGGGCGTAGGAGTGGGCGAATTATTTAACGCTGCCTTAGAAAGCGTCCAGGGTTCGGAGATGTCATTTGTGTTCCGGAACCCGACCGTTGAAGTCGGCGTTGCAGTGGGCGCTATGCTGGTATTAATCGTATCCGGTATCATTGCCGGCTTATATCCGGCGCTGAAGGCGGTGAGAATATCTCCGGTCGAAGCCATGCGGGAAGAATAAACCCATAGAATCCCATATACAAGGGACTTGGGATAGAAATATTTACAATTGAGTTCGAAAAAATGTTTGATTTAGACAGGCTACAAGAGATTTGGGTAACCATTACCCGGAACAAAGTAAGAAGTTTTCTTACCTGTTTCGGTGTGTTTTGGGGCATCTTCATGCTGATGATTATGATGGGCGCCGGTCATGGACTGGAGTACGGAATGATGGAAAACATCGAAGGTTTTGCCACGAATTCTTGTATCATGGGCACCGAAGAAACAGGTCTCGCATACAAAGGATTCCAAAAAGGACGCCGTTGGAATATTCACAACAAGGATATTGATATTCTAAAACGATCGGTGCCGGAAATTGATTGCCTGTCTCCTATCTTGTTCGGCGGCCGTTCGGAAAACAATGTGGTGTACAACGACAATTCCGGGTCTTATAACATCCGCGGATTGAATGCAAATTATACCAAGATAGAGCAGCAGAGAATGAGTTTCGGACGCTTTATCAATGATATAGATGTTGTGCAAGCCAGAAAAGTATGTGTGATAGGTCTGAAAGTCTACGAAGAACTGTTCCCCACACGGGGGAATCCGCTGGGTCATTATCTCCGTATCAGGGGAATATATTATCAGGTGGTAGGCGTATCGTCGGGGGTCTCCAATGTAAGCATAGGCGGGCGTTCGGAAGAGTCGGTCGTAATTCCTTTCACTACCATGCAAAGAATAACAAACCAGGGCGATATCGTGCACATGCTTGCAGCTACAGCCCAACCGAATATTTCGGTGAGTGTGGTAGAGGAAAAAATGAAGAAAGTATTGAAAAAAAACAACAATATCTCACCCGACGACACGCAAGCCATTTCGGGCTTTAATCTGGAAGATGAGTTCAATATTTTCAAATACTTGTTTCTGGGAATTGCCGCAGTCATCTGGATTGTAGGTTCCGGTACGCTACTCGCCGGAATAATCGGTGTGAGTAATATCATGATGGTGACGGTAAAAGAACGAACCAAAGAAATTGGTATCCGGAGGGCTTTGGGTGCAAAACCGTGGGCGATTATCGGACAGGTAATGTCGGAAAGTCTGGTACTGACTACTATGGCCGGCATACTGGGACTTAGTTTTGGTATCCTATGCCTTTATTTGGTAGATGTTCTCTGGTTGCAAAACGCCGAAGATGTATTCTTGTCCAACCCGATAGTTTCATTCTCTTCTGCAGTCACTTCCTTGGTTATTTTATTGGTATGCGGCCTCTTCGCCGGTTCAATTCCGGCAGCAAGGGCCTTGAAAATAAAAGCGATAGATGCTATTAGGGAGGAATGATAAATTAAAAATTAAAAATTAAAAAAACAAACTATAAACTAAAAAATAATATATATTCACATGAAAAAGGTAGGTCTGATTATTTTGTTTGTTATTCTGGGAATCATTGTCTTGTCGACATTTGTATTCCTGTGGAATAAATCCAAACCCAAAGTCACGGTTTACGAAATCGTAACGCCAAGTATAGGTACGATAGAAAATAAGACGGTGGCGACAGGCAAGGTTGAGCCACGGGATGAGATTCTTATCAAGCCCCAGATATCGGGGATTGTTTCGGAAGTGTTCAAGGAAGCCGGAGAAATGATTCGGGTAGGCGACGTTATTGCGTCTGTAAAGGTGATTCCTGAAATGGGTCAATTGAATTCGGCCGAGTCGCGTTTGCGGGTTGCGGGAATCAATTTGCAGCAGATCGAAACCGAATATGCCCGCCAGTTGGAATTGTCCAAAAAAGGCATTATATCCAAGGAAGAATTCGGTGCTTCCGAGTCGGCATATCAGAAAGCCAAAGAGGAAAAAAGCAATGCCCAGGATGCATTGGATATTGTAAGGGAAGGCGTTTCCAAAAAATATGCCCGACTGAGCAATACGAAGATTCGAGCTACGATTTCGGGTATGATACTTGATGTACCGGTGAAGGTCGGTAATTCCGTTATCCAGGCCAATACGTTCAACGACGGAACAACCATCGCATCGGTCGCCAATATGAACGATTTGATTTTCCGTGGAAACATTGATGAGACGGAAGTCGGGAAAGTGAAAGAAGGAACCTTGGTTACACTTTCCATCGGGGCCTTCAACGAACAGAAGTTCAAAGCGGAACTGGAGTATATTTCCCCGAAAGGATTGGAACAAAACGGCGCGGTTTTGTTTGAAGTGAAAGCGGCCGTGAAAGTGTCCGATTCGGTCTTTATCCGCGCCGGTTACAGCGCCAATGCGGAAATAATCACCGGGCGTAGGGCGGATGTCCTCACTATTCCGGAGAGTTCTGTGGAGTTCAGCAACGATTCGGCTTACGTTTATGTATTAAAAGAAGAAAAACAGGTGCAGGCTTTTGATAAGAAATATATTGAAATCGGACTTTCCGACGGCATCAAAATTGAAGTCAAGGAAGGTTTGACTACAGATATAAAAATTCGTGGAAACGCTGTGGATTCAAAATTAAAACAGAAAAAATAATAATTTACATATGAAAACAAAACATATTATTACGGTATTGCTATTTATCTTCTGTTCGTTTACGAACTACGCCCAGCGTTCCCAGTGGACACTGGAAGAATGTATCCGATATGCGATTGACCATAATATTACGATTAAGCAATTGGAATTACAGAAAAAGAGTTCGGAGGTTGATTTGAATACGGCTCAGAACAGCCGCTTGCCGAATCTGACTTCTTCGATCGGCCAGAATTGGAACTTTGGCCGTACGCAAATCCCAAGTGGTTTGTATGAAAATCAACGTCAGTCAAATACCAGTTTTTCCATCAGCAGTTCCATTCCGCTTTTTACAGGATTCCGCATCCCCAACGAAATTGCGAGAAACGAACTGGATTTAAAAGTGGCTGTACAAAATCTGGAAAAAGCGAAAGAAGACTTGGCATTGAACATCGCATCTTTATTTCTGCAAGTTCTGTTTAATAAAGAATTATTGAAAATCAATGAGGAACAGTTGGCTTTGAGTCGGTATCAGGTTGAACGCACCAAGGAATTGGTTCGTTATGAAAAAGTGCCTGCCGCCCAATTGAGCGATATCGAAGCCCAGGCTGCAAACGAAGAAGTTTCTGTTATTCAGGCGGATAATAATCTTAAATTAGCTTTGTTGGATTTGAAACAGAGTCTGGAGTTGGAGCAAAGTCTGGAATTTGACGTCTTGACGCCCGAATTAGGAGATGTAATTACGGAAAATATAGGTAGTATACAGACTCCTCAGGCTGTTTTTGAAAGCGCCGTACAAATCAAACCTGCTATTAAAGAGCAGGAGTTCAGGGTCGAAAGTGCAGAAAAAACACTTAAAATAGCAGAGTCGGGCTATTATCCCAACCTGAACCTGAGTATGGGTTATGGTACCAATTACTTTTTCCAATACAATATCAATAATGTCAACAAAGTATTATACGACCAGTTAAAAAATAATGGCGGAGAATATATCGGTCTTAGTTTGAGCATTCCTATCTTCAATCGTTTTTCGGTACGTAACCAGGTGAGAAATGCCCGGATAAACATCGAAAATCAGCAATGGATGTTGGAAAATACCAAGAAAACCCTTTTCAAGGAAATTCAAACAGCATACCAGAATGCGCTTGCCGCTCAGGAAAAGTACAAAGCGTCGGGAAAAGCAATTAAAGCGGCATCCGAATCATTCAGTTCTGCCAGTGCGAGATATGAAAGCGGAAAATCTTCGGTTTTCGAATTCAATGAAGCGAAAACACGCCTGATAAGAAGCCAGTCGGAAGAAATTCAGGCTAAATACGATTATATTTTCAGGACAAAAATATTAGATTTCTATAATGGAATACCGATAAAACTATAAGAAATTTTTATAGTTATCGGTAATCAGGGAATCCAAATTCATTTTTCGATAAAATCATTTATAAAATCAGGAAATAATAGAATTTTGTCTCCATTTTTCTGAAAAAGCAGATGTATAAAGTCTTGCGACTTGTTTTTCAAGTCAACTTTTTCTAATGATTGTACAAGCGCCTCTTTGAGGTCCGCCCAATGATGAATATTCCATTTTTGCGTCAGATACGCATAATTGGGCTTTGTCAGCGCCAGCAAAAACATTGCATCGTAGAAATCGCGTCCCTTCCGGCGAGAGAGCAATGCGGAAATTTTCATGGCGCACAAAATATCATCAGGTGGAACCGGAAACGGGAAAAAGAATCCACAACCTTTGATATTCACCATGGTTGGCGTGTAATCCACTCCTTGGTCTTGGCTTTCAATTTTTATCAAAAAACGTTCCTCTTTGTACCCCGACAATCCCAACTCAAACAGCAACTCTGGGAAATAGATACTCTTCCGGAATGCTTTCAGTTTGCTGTTCGCTTTATCCCTTGCCTCAGCTCTCCAACCGGAGTGTTGCAAGAAGGACAGCACTTCTTCCGTCATTGCTGTAAAATCCTGTTCAGATAAACGTTTACAATCGAAATCCAAATCTTCGGAAAATCGGTCAATACCTTTGACCAAGCGCAGATTAGTACCACCAATAAAAGCCATCTTCTTTACATAATGCGTAGTTGACAAATAATCAAGAATTGTCAACTGTATGTACTCCTTCAGCATGTATCTCCGATGCGCGGGATTATTTCGTATTTGCATCGGGAAAAACGATTCTATTTGTTCCAATTGTATCATATACCGTAAGTTTTTAGCAGCAATTCAACTCGTTTGCTCAATGCTTTGGAATGGAATTTTCCGGCATATTCCTTGAATAATGCCGTATTGAAATCCTGTTGCATAAAATCTTCATCCAAACGCAACTCTTCCATTTCCTGCGAGGTGTTGTAAAACGGATACAAGTAAAGCAAGTCGAGCAGGGCTTTTTCCGGCTTCGCAAACAGCAATGTCCGCCCGTTTGGGAAAGGTTTTGTATCGTATCCGAACAGCAGATCGGAAGCTATCTGTTGGTAAGTAAATGTACCAAAAGCGTTTTCAAAAGTAGCTTTTTTCAATGC
>JAITNQ010000046.1 GCA_031290435.1 Candidatus Symbiothrix sp.
CAATTTTTAGCCGGACAAACCGCATCCAAGTATCCGTTTCAGAATTCGTCGTTATCTATTGAAGCTCGCGCTGCCGATTTGGTTTCCCGGCTTACTTTAGACGAAAAAATTGCGCAAATGTTAAACAAGACACCGGCCATAGATCGCTTGGGAATTCCTCCTTACGATTGGTGGAACGAATGTTTGCACGGCGTAGGTCGTACGGAGTATAAAGTAACCGTTTATCCTCAAGCCATCGGAATGGCAGCAGGTTGGGACGCTGAAGCAATCAAGCAAATGGGAGATTATACTTCCGAAGAAGGGCGTGCTATTTACAACACGGCCAAAGCAAAAGGCGATTATCGCATTTATCACGGATTGACTTATTGGACGCCGAATATCAATATTTTCCGCGATCCGCGTTGGGGAAGAGGACAGGAAACGTATGGAGAAGACCCGTATCTGACAGCAACGATGGGGTCGAATTTCGTGCAGGGTTTGCAAGGAGACGGAGAATACCTGAAAGCAGCAGGTTGTGCAAAACATTATGCTGTTCACAGCGGCTTGGAATCAAATCGGCATACTTTCAATGCGGTTGTAAGCAATTACGATCTTTGGGACACTTACCTTCCCGCATTTAAATCATTGGTGGAAAATAAAGTAGCCGGAATTATGTGCGCTTACAATGCTTTCGAAGAACAACCCTGCTGCGGAAGCGACAAACTGATGGTCGATATTCTCCGTGAAGATTGGGGATTTACCGGTTATGTTACTTCCGATTGCGGAGCTATTAATGATTTTTACAATACGCATAAAACCCATCAGGATGCACCATCGGCTGCTGCCGACGCCGTTTATCACGGAACAGATGTGGACTGCGGCAGAGAAGCCTATATGGGACTGAAAAAAGCAATCGAAAAAGGCATTATCACCGAAGCGCAAATCGACGTTTCGTTGAGAAGGTTATTTACAATCCGTTTCCGTCTGGGAATGTTCGACCCTGCCAATAAAGTGCCGTTCTCAAAAATAGATACTACCATATTGGAAGCCAAAACGCACAAAGATTTGGCTTTGAAAATGTCGCGTCAATCGATCGTGTTGCTTAAAAACAATGGAATTTTGCCTCTTAATAAAGAAACATTGAAAAAAGTGGCCATTCTTGGTCCGAACATCAATGAACCTGAAGTACAATTGGGAAATTATAACGGATTTCCTTCACGGATTATCACGCCATTGGATGCTTTCAAAGAAGAATTAGGCCCCAATGTCAAAATTTATTCCGATACCGCAATCGGCTATTATGGCAATACGCCCAAATCTTTCAAATCTACCCTCAAAAAAATCAAAGACGCCGACATTATTGTTTATATCGGTGGAATTTCTCCCAGAATTGAAGGCGAAGAAATGAACCTGAGTGTCAAGGGATTTTACAGAGGCGACCGCACTTCGATTTTGCTTCCGCAAATTCAGACCGATTTGTTGAAAGAATTGAAAGCAACAGGAAAACCGGTTATTTTTGTGATGATGACAGGCAGCGCCATTGCAACTCCTTGGGAAGCGGAAAACATCGACGCCATCCTTAATTCTTGGTACGGCGGAGAATTTGCAGGAAAAGCCATCACAGATGTAATTTTCGGTAAATACAATCCTTCGGGACGCTTGCCGGTTACTTTTTATGCAAGTGATGCCGATTTACCGGAAGTAGAAGATTACGATATGACAAACCGCACATACAAATATTTCACCGGAAAGCCCTTGTATTCTTTCGGATATGGTTTGTCTTATACCAAATTTGATTATCAATGGATTGATAAACCGCAAAAAACATACAAAACCGACGAAACCATCAGCGCCGTATTGAATGTTAAAAATTCAGGCAGTATGGATGGCGACGAAGTTGTACAAGTTTATATCAAATATCCTCAAACCGGAAAATTGCCGCTCAAAGAATTGCGTTCTTTCGCAAGAAAACCGATAGAAAAAGGGAAAACAGCTGAAGTAAAAATCGCTATTCCTATCGAACAATTGGCTAAGTGGGATAACAATGCCGGAAAATTGGTCGTTCCTACCGGAAAATATTCCATTTTTGCCGGCGGAAGTTCGGAAAGCGAAACCTTGATTGAAACGTTTGAAATCAAATAATTTGCTGTTAAAAGAATGAAATTTACAAAAATGCATGGAGCAGGTAACGACTATGTTTATGTCGATTGCTTTCGTGAAAAAATAGACAATCCGCAAGACTTGGCAATTAAAATCAGCGACCGTCACAAAGGCATCGGTTCCGACGGATTGATTTTGATTATGCCCTCTCAAACCTGTGATTTCAGGATGCGGATGTTCAATGCCGACGGTTCGGAAGCCCAAATGTGCGGAAATGGTTCGCGTTGCGTAGGCAAATTTGTCTATGACAAAGGACTTACCAACAAACAAAAAATTACGCTGGAAACAAAAGCCGGAACGAAAGTTCTGGAATTGTTTCCTGTCGGCGGAAAAGTAAAAAAAGTAAAAGTCGATATGGGTGAGCCGGTTTTGGATACCCCGAAAATTCCCGTGATATGGAAAGAAGAACAACTAATCAATCAAGTTATTGATTTTGAACCTGAGAAATATGCACTGACCGGCGTTTCGATGGGAAATCCTCATGTTGTTATTTTCACGGAAAATATCGACAAATTGGATTTGGAAAAGATCGGTCCGAAGATAGAAAATCATCCGATGTTTCCCGAAAGAGTCAATACGGAATTTGTAGAAATTTTGTCCCCTACTTATGCCCGGATGCGTGTCTGGGAACGCGGTAGCGGAGAAACATTGGCCTGTGGAACGGGCGCTTGTGCAGTGGAAGTTGCCGGCGTCCTGACCGGAAAATTAGCGAGAGAAGCCACAATTTCCCTCTTAGGCGGAGATTTGGAATTAACATGGAATAAAGACGATAATCATATTTACATGACCGGCGGCGCAGTCACGGTCTTTGAAGGAGAATGGAATGGTGAAAATTAATGAACATTATACCGAAATCGGTAACAATTATTTATTTGCCGAAGTGGCAAAAAGAGTGAGAGAATTCAAAGCAAACTATCCCGAAAAACAAGTTATCAGTTTGGGAATAGGAGATATAACACAAGCCATTGCGCCTGCGGTTATCGAAGCAATTCACAAAGCCACAGACGAAATGTCCGATGCGAAAACTTTGCGGGGATACGCTCCCGACGCCGGTTATGATTTTTTGGTAAATGCCATCTTGAAACATGAATTTCAAGATAGAGGCATCCATATCGAAGCCGATGAAATTTTTGTCAGCGACGGCGCTAAAAGCGATACGGGAAACATTGGCGATATTTTGGGGCAAGACAATCAGATAGCCATTACCGATCCCGCTTATCCGGTTTATGTCGATACCAACCTGATGTCCGGACGCAATATCGAACTTCTGCCTTGTACGCCCGACAATCATTTTGTTCCGCCGTTTCCGAAGAAAACAGCAGATGTGATTTACCTCTGTTATCCGAACAATCCTACCGGAACGGTTTTGACAAAAGACCAACTGAAACTTTGGGTCGATTATGCCATTGAGCATCAATCCCTGATTTTGTTTGATGCAGCATACGAAGCCTTTGTTTCTCAGGAAAATATACCGCATAGTATTTTCGAAATTGAAGGAGCGCGACAAGTTGCCATAGAATTTCGCAGTTTTTCCAAAACGGCAGGATTTACAGGTTTGCGTTGCGGTTACACCATAGTTCCCAAAGACTTGTTTGCAAAAACTTCGAAAGGAGAAAAACTTTCCTTGAATGCGCTTTGGAAAAGGCGTCAATCGACGAAGTTCAACGGAACGGCGTATATCATCCAACGAGGAGCCGAAGCGGTATTTACGCCGGAAGGACAAACTCAAACCAAGGAAACCATCGCCTATTACATGCAAAATGCCAAGATTATCAAAGAAGCATTGGAAAGTCTGGGTTTAAGCTGTTACGGAGGCGTCAATGCACCGTATATCTGGTGTCAAACTCCCGACAAGATGACGTCTTGGGAATTTTTCGACTTGCTGCTAAACAAGGTTCAAGTGGTTGGAACACCCGGCTCCGGTTTTGGCGCTTCCGGTGAAGGTTTTTTCCGTTTTACGGCTTTTGGAAACAGAGAAGCCACTCTTCAAGCTGTAGAAAGGATAAAAACCTGCTTAGGCACAGAAAATAATTAACATATAAAACCCTTATTTATCAAAGCGCCCTTAGTAGCCTGAAATTTAGCAACCACATCTCCCTTATTCCCTTATTAAAATATTGAAAATAAGGGAATAAGGGAAATGGCGGAATAGAAAAATTTATACTACTAAGGGAACTGAAAAAAATAAGGGTTACCAAAAAATCATTATAAGTTAAATATTTCGTGTTGCTTAACTAAAAAAAACTGTTTTAAACTTCATTGTCAAAAATGAAACAATTGATAAGAACATTTTTCCTGCTGATAATCAGCTTTTTCAGCATCGCTTGTTCGGGGAAAAAGGCGCATTGTGAGGAAACTCCCGGTATCAGAATTATCCGGGTCGATACGGATTTATACAATTATCTGACTCACAATGCGCCTGATAGTGTTCTTTCAGCCCATAAAGATTTTTTAGATGTTCTCGGAGAAAAAGTTATTTATATCGGAAAATCAGATGCAATCGGTTTTTATGAAGGTTTGAAAAAATATTTTTCAGAGCCGACTTTGATAAACCTTTTTCTTGACGAACAAACACATTTTGCGGATATAGAGACATTGAACGAAGAATTGTCTTACGGTTTGGATATTTTACAGTCTAAATTTCCGCAAATAAAACAGCCTAAAGTATATATACATGTTTCAGGATTGAACCAGAATGTAATAGTTACCGACGAAATTTTATCCTTATCAGCCGATAAGTATCTTGGTGCAGATTATCCTTTATACCAAAATTTCTTTTTCGATTACCAACGACAATTGATGAGTCCCGACCGCATGACGCCGGATTATCTGTTGGGATTTATGATGGCTAATTTGCCGTTCAAAGGAAATGAAGATGTTTTGTTGGATAGAATTCTGTACGAAGGGAAATTACGTTATATTCTTTCCAAACTTTTGCCAAAGCGTCAAGTCTGGGAATATGTGGGATATAGCAAGGAACAATACCTTTGGTGCAGCGACAATCAGAAAAAAATATGGAAAACGATTTTGGGAAACCAGCACCTGTTTTCGTCCAATTACATGACAACCGCACAATATCTGAAAGAAGCTCCACATACAGCTTTTCTGCCTGAAGAGTCGCCCGGAAAAGTCGGGATATGGTTGGGATACCAAATCATCATTGCCTATATGAACCAAAATCATGGTGTCGATTTCGATAAATTGATGGAATTAACCGATTATCAGGAATTGTTGAAACAATCGAAATACAAGCCTTAGTTTTGTTTGGTGCATTTGTTTTTTTAGAAAAAATGTTTTACCTTTGCAATAATATTCATTAAGTAAAAAAACAACACCTTTAATTATGAAAGATGATTTTAAATCAGTTTATGTAAATCCTTTAACGGATTTCGGATTTAACAGGGTTTTTGCTCAGGAAGAAAACAAGGATTTGTTGATCCATTTCCTGAATACAATTCTCGAGCAAGAGAAGCATATTACGGACATCGAATATCTGCCGGAAAACCAGTTCGGATATCTCGAAAAAGAGCGGAAAGCAGTATTCGACATTTTCTGTAAAAATAAAGATGGAGAGCGTTTTATAGTAGAAATGCAACGGGCAAGACAGGAATATTTCGTTGACCGGAGTTTGTTTTACTCTGCTTTCCCAATATTGAAACAAGCGCCAAAAGGCAAATGGAACTTTCAATTGAAAGCCGTTTATACGGTGGCGATACTCGACTTCGTTTTGTTTGACGAAGAAAAAGATGATATGGAGTACTATTTGGAGAAAATTTCTCTGACTAGGGAACGGACAAAGAAGAAGTATTCCGATAAATTAAATCTTATTTTCGTCGAATTACCAAAGTTTACCAAAAAAGAGACAGAATTGAGAACCGATGCCGATTATTGGTTGTATAGCCTGAAACATGCAGGGCAATTAAACCTTCAACCGGCTGAAATACGGGGAACAATTTTTGATAAGTTATTTGAAACATTACAAATCAACCTATTAACAGAAGGAGAAATGGAAACATACGAAAAAAGTGTATTGGAATACCG
>JAITNQ010000086.1 GCA_031290435.1 Candidatus Symbiothrix sp.
AACTACATTTATTTGCAGCCTTCGGGCAAAATACGCGATGAAGCGCCCGAATATCTTTATACGCAAGCAGATGCTTATCTGTATGGCGGTGAAGCCGGATTTCATTTTCATCCGCATCCCTTGGATTGGTTGCATATCAACTGTTCCTACAGCAATACCACAGGGCAGGATAAGTACCGTAACGATTTGCCGTTGATGCCTTCTCAGAAGATACATGCGACAGTCAGCGCGAGTTTTTCAGGGAAGCAAATCGTCGAGAAATTTTCCGTATATCTGAACAATCAGTATTTATTGGCACAAAATCAGGTGGCATCGTATGAAGAGCCAAGTCCTGCGTATAATCTGTTGAGTGCAGGAATGTCTGTTGAACTTTCGTATAACAAACAAAAATTACTGTTCAACGTAGCAGCAAACAACCTGTTCAACGCAGTCTATTACGACCATTTGTCGCGTTACAAAACGGATGGAATTTATAATATGGGACGGAATTTTCATGTTGGTTTGAGCATTCCTTTGCAGTGGAAATTGTAGTAAAAAATAGATTCAATTTTTGGGGATGTCTAATGCTGATTTTGAAAATATGAATAAAACCAACGATATTGAAGGAATAATTTCCAATAAGTTTCTTTATATAATATGCTACGTAAGTCTGAAGAAAAAACAGCAACAATATCCTTTATTCTATCCCCTGTCGCAGAAGTGATTTCATGTAGAGAATATTCAGAATAAACTTCAGCCCATGCTTTTCGCATACGTTTTAATGTAAGATATTTCAGATTAATTACCTCATCAATGGTTTCTTCGTATCTTAAGGGATAAGTAAGTTCGCCATCCTTTTCATATTTAATGATTAATGGGACATTATTGAGAAAAAAAATAGGAATAATCTTTTTATTTTCTCTTTTATGATTACAGCAATGACGACCAAACTTCTCATTTTCGTCAGGTAGCAATCCTTTACAAGAGGCTACTAAATTTTCGTATGCAATAAAATGAGGATGAGAACGACGACCTCGAAAAACTTCCTTTTTTTTACTCAATATGGTTTGTAAAGTCTTCGGGTCAACAAAATAAATACGTTTGCGTTTTAAAGCACCATATCTGGAATAATGAGTTTTGAAGTCCTCGTGTGTACAACTTTGGGGTATCACATGTTCAATCGACATATCCGTGATATGTATATGGCGCATACAATAACAACAGAGGGCGTTCTGTTCTCTCAATAATAGTTTTTTAAACGATTGGTTACGGCTAAATGAGTCATAAGTTAAATTGATATATCTTTGAACATTATTTTGCCAGCACTCTCTTATAAAAGAACGTACAATCTTATGCCCCTTTTTCTGTTCTTTTTGTCGCGCTTGTTAATAAATCTCATAATTTATTACTATTGTTTCTATAAAGATGTTTCAATATCTTTTATTACCTCATTATAACGGCTTTCAGAACCAATAACAGACTGTAGTTCCTGTTTTCTCTTGTCTGCCAAGTTTGTTTTCTCTTGCCTTAACAGCCTTAAAATACTATCTCGTATTTCTGAAATTTGTAAATTTGTATGAGGAGTTCCCATAAAATCCGAAATACTCGCATTGTAGTCAATGCCATAAATATCCGGTAATTTTTCGGGTTCTTCCGAGTCAATTTCCATACGAAGGACTACATTATTCCCATTTTCTGGATTTAAATTACTTATAACCAAAGGTGAATGTGTAGAAACAATAAACTGAAGCGATGGAAACGTATTTTGTAAACGTTGCAATACTTCCTGTTCCAAAGATGGGTGCAGATGTAAATCAATTTCATCAATAATGACTATTCCCTGAGGATTTTCAACTTTTCCCAAATTCAGAATATAGGCACGATAAGCAATATCAAAAACAATGGAGTACAAACGCCTATACCCGGCAGGTAAATTTATGAAAGCGACATCTTTCCCATTTGCTAAACGAACATAAAGTGTAGGTTTTGTATCGTCATCAAACACAACATGTAACTCGTCTATTCTAAAATCGGAATCATTTTGTTCGTTGGTGGGTTTTGAGAACGCTCTTAGCTTGTTCTTTATGAAATTTACTTCTGCACTTGTTAATGGGTCTTTATCTCCTAATGTATTATGTTTATTCAGTGCATTGATAAAACGTTTCTCCCAAATAGAAGTGCAAACTGTTTCTTCATCCCATTGATAATAGCCAAAGTTTCGTATAATAGTCCCCTGTTCTTTAATAGTTTCTTTTGCAAAATCAGTCAACTTACCTTCTCTATGAGGAAATGAATCTGAATAATAAGCCAATAATGGCAGTTGATTACTTTTTCGATATTCTTCCATGAATGAACGATAGGCATCTTCATATTTTGAGGGAAGTAAAGAAGCGCCGGAAGTTGAACGTTTATACATATTCCAACTTAATTCTCGTTTATTGAAAATAGCCTCTCCTTGAATACTGAGGTCTATTGCGGTTTCTCCTTTTTCATGGTCTTTATAAAAGTCGAAAGGTGAAGAGGATATAACTTTTAAATCGGGATTGCCCGCAGATAGAAAATCATTACCCATTGAGCTATCATTTGTAAAGATAAAACTTAACGCATAATGAATCGCATGTATCAATGAGGACTTCCCTGTTCCGTTTTTGCCAATTAGAACAGTTATACTTGGAGCAAACTCTATTTCGTAGTGTTTGAAACAACGAAAATTGTCTATAACTAATTTATTTAATTTCATTATTGTATCTCGTTAAAAATAAACACTACAAAGTTACAAATAAATTTTATGTTTTCACATCCAAAGTTTCCTAAAGCAAAGAAAACATAAAAACAATACATTAATACGGATTTTACCTTTAACCAATAAAGCATTTTCAACAGTAGCAGCGTCGATATAGTGAAAAAAATCGTACCTTTGCCGGATAAATTAACCAAAAAATATGAACTGGTTATTAAATATTATTTCCGAACAAAGTGTTATACAGGCAGTTGTTGTTATTTCAATCGTTTCGGCAATTGGAATTAGTCTTGGAAAAATCAAGATTTTCGGCGTTTCGCTCGGAATAACTTTTGTATTTTTTACAGGGATTATCGCCGGTCATTTGGGTATTGTTATCAACAACGATATGCTGGTCTTTGCCCAAAATTTCGGCTTAATTCTGTTTGTTTACACATTAGGTTTACAAGTAGGCCCCAGTTTCTTTTCTTCTTTCAAAAAAGGTGGTATCGAATTGAATACCTTGTCGATAGGCGTAATTGTTCTTGGTTTGATTCTTGCTTTGCTTTTTCACCGGATAAGCGGTATTTCACTTCCTGTCATGATGGGATTGTTGTCGGGTGCGGTCACCAACACACCGGCTCTTGGAGCGGCACAACAGGCTTTATTACAAATTAATCCGGAAAATTCAAAAGAAGTCACCGATATGGCGCTCGCCTGTGCCGTTGCTTATCCTATGGGGGTAGTAGGTGTAATCCTGGCCATTGCCGTGATGCGGAAAATGTGGAAAATCAACGCTAATGAAACAAACGAACAGAAAACGCCCAAACCCAATGTCTCTGAATTTCAGATAATCAATCCGGCCATATATGACAAATCAATTCTGGAAGTTATGCAATTAACCGAAAAGCACTTTGTTATTTCCCGGATATGGAGAGGGGGAAAGGTAACGATACCTACTTCAGATACGGTATTGAAACAGTATGACCACCTCTTGGTTATTTCCGGAAAAAATGACGTCGATAGCATCGAAGTCCTCTTTGGTGAACAGGAAAATACCGATTGGAACAAAGAAGATATTGATTGGAATGCAATAGATAGCCACCTGATTTCCCGGCGTATTGTAGTTACGCGCAACAAAATCAATGGTATGAAATTAGGTGCATTGCGCTTGCGCAATCTACATGGAATCAATATTACCCGGGTAAACAGGGCAGGTATCGACCTGCTTGCCTCGCCTGACCTCCGGCTTCAGATTGGCGACCGGTTAACGATTGTCGGAGAATCGGCGTCTGTTGATAATGTCGGGAAAATATTGGGAGACGAGATGAAACGCTTGGAAAAGCCCAATCTATTCGCTATTTTTATTGGTATCGCTTTAGGTGTTCTGTTAGGAATATTTCCCATACATATTCCGGGAATGTCTTTCCCCGTTAAATTAGGCATTGCAGGCGGGCCGATTATCGTGGGTATACTTGTAGGCGCTTTTGGTCCCCGCTTCCGTCTTACGACTTATACAACGCAGAGTGCAAACCTAATGATGCGTCAGTTCGGTATTATTATTTACTTAGCCGGATTGGGTATCGCTTCCGGCGCGCATTTTTTTGAGACCGTATTCTGTGGAGAAGGATTGTTATGGATTGGATTAGGATTCTTGCTGACCATTCTCCCGGTTGTGATTGTCGGTTATGTGGCTTCCGCCTTTTTAAAATTGGATTATGCAGGCAATGTCGGAATGCTTTGCGGCAGTATGGCAAATCCCATGGCGCTCAATTATGCCAACACAACGGTCAATGGTGATGAGCCTTCCGTTGCATATGCAACAGTTTATCCCTTGTCGATGTTTCTTCGTGTGATTACCGCCCAACTAATGGTTTTATTTTTTACATAAATTTTGTTATCTTTGTCAGCAAAAATACAAAATTGATTACAAAATGAGTATCTTTCAAAGAAAGCCCTTGAATGCCCTTCTGGCAGAGACCAATGAAGAAGGCGAATACGCCTTGAAGAAAACTTTAGGCCCTTACAAGTTAGTTGCTTTGGGCTTAGGGGCGATAATCGGTGCGGGATTGTTTTCCATAACCGGAATTGCGGCAGGAAGTTATGCCGGGCCGGCCATCACCGTTTCGTTCTTAATTGCAGCAACCGGATGTTGTTTTGCCGGTTTGTGTTACGCAGAGTTTGCCTCCATGTTACCTATTGCCGGAAGCGCCTACACCTATTCTTACGCTACTCTTGGGGAATTTATTGCATGGGTAATCGGCTGGGATTTGGTACTGGAATATGCTGTTGGCGCTGCTACGGTCAGTATCAGTTGGAGTCGCTATATCATAAAGCTCTTGGAGGGATTTCAGATTTATCTGCCTGTCGAATATACGGCTTGTCCGTGGGATGGCGGCATTGTGAATCTGCCTGCTGCTATTATCATTATCTTGGTGAGCCTGTTATTGATTCGAGGAACGGAGGGCAGCTCTTTTGTAAACTCAATCATTGTGTTTTTGAAAATAGCTGTTGTATTGGTTTTTATTATCTTAGGATGGCAATTTATTAGAACGGAGAATTATGTTCCTTATATTCCTGATAATACGGGCGTTTGGGGTTCTTATGGCTTCAGCGGAATAATCCGGGCGGCCGCTATCGTCTTTTTTGCTTTTATTGGTTTTGATGCGGTAAGCACTGCGGCGCAGGAAACGAAAAATCCGAGAAAGAATATGCCTATCGGTATATTGGGTTCGCTGCTTATTTGCACCATATTGTATATGCTTTTTGCACATGTTCTGACCGGCGTAACCAATTATGCTGCTTTTCAAGGCCGGGATGGTATTGCTCCGGTAGCCTTGGCTATCGACCAGATGGGAACTGTATTGCCGGACGGAAGTATTCAGCCTGCATTTCCATGGTTGAATAAAGCTATCATCTTAGCTATTTTAGCCGGTTATTCCTCGGTTATTTTGGTGATGCTGCTGGGACAAAGCCGCGTATTTTATTCTATGAGTCGCGACGGATTATTACCCAAATCATTCTCCCAGATTCATCCCAAATACCGAACACCTTTCAAGAGCAACGCTACGTTTCTTGCTGTTATCAGTGTTTTTGTACTTTTTGTTCCGGCGCATGTAGTCGGAGAATTGACAAGTATCGGTACTTTGCTGGCTTTCATTATTGTTTGTGCCGGAATTTTAGTGATGCGGAAAAAGATGCCGGATGCACCGCGTGCATTCAAAACGCCGTGGGTGCCTGTTGTACCTATGTTGGGAATCTTCATTTGCCTTTTTATGATGTTTTTTTTACCCTTCGATACATGGATTCGATTGATTCTTTGGATGCTTTTGGGCCATAATATTTATGTGTTTTACGGCTCGCGTCATAGCAAATTAGGTTCAACAAAAAATAATAGCATTTTGTTTTGGATCGGATTAGGTATTGCTGTCTTCCTCTTCTTGTTTACTTTTATTCATCAACTGAATGCCGGATGGAAAGAAAATTATCTTTTCCCAGCAATTCTATTATTGATAGCTTTGATTCACATTGTATTGTATAGCCGTAAATTGATAATTACAACTTCACATAAAAAATAAATTATACTCTATATCGTTCACCTGATGAAGAAACGGTTTTCAAAGATAAGTCCCCCCGGCATTGAGCTGAGGGGACTTACTCGGTTAGAATTGTATGTAAGCCACTTGTGATTGCAGATATTCCATCAGACCGTGTTTGCCGTCTGCACCGCCGACGCCCGATTTGCGCCATCCGGCATGGAAGCCTTGCATCCCTTCGAAATGTTCGCGGTTTACGTAGGTTTCACCAAATTTCAGGTCTTTGATTGCCTGCATGGTCGTGTTGATATTTTTGGTGAAAACGGAGGAGGTGAGGCCGTATTCGCAATCGTTGGCTAAAGCGATGGCTTCTTCATATTCCGTGAACGGCAGTATTGGGATAACCGGACCGAAGACTTCTTTCTGCACAATTTCCATATCTTGCCGACAGTTGACCAAAACGGTGGGTTCATAGAAATAGCCGGTAGCCGTATTTGCTTTTTTGCCGCCGGTAAGGACTTCTGCACCGGCTGCTTTGGCGCGGACAACCATAGCGTCGATTTTCTCCTGTTGCGCGCGGTCGATTTGTGAACTCATGGCCGGAGCCGGATCGGCAAACGGGTCGCCGTATTTCACGTCTTTCATCGCTTTGACGAATTTATCCATGAACTTGTCATAAATATTCTTGTGTACATAGGCCCTTTCAGCACAGTTACATACCTGTCCGCTAAATATTACCCTTGAGTCGACGACGCCTTTCACGGCAATGTCCAAATCAGCGTCTTCAAATACAATGGCAGGCGCTTTTCCTCCCAGTTCCAAAGAAACTTTGGTAACATTATCGGCCGAGGCCCTGATAATTTCCTGCCCGGCCTCTACGCTGCCTGTCAGTGTAACCATATCGGTTATAGGACTGGTAACCAAGGTATTTCCCATGGTTTTCCCGCTTCCGGAAACAAAATTCAGTACGCCTCTCGGCAAATCCAAGGTGGCCACTAATTTGGCAAATTCGAAAGTTGTATTCGGCGTCAGACTACTGGGTTTCAGTACGATGGTACATCCGGTAAGCAATGCGGGCGCTACTTTGCGCGCCATTACAAAGAATGGGAAATTCCACGGGCAGATTCCCACTACTACGCCTATTGGTTTGCGAAAAAGGAAAATATTTTCATTAAAGCGGTCGCTTTGAATGATTTCACCTTCATAAATCCGCGCCCATCCGGCATAATATTCAAAATAATCTGCCGTAAAATCTATTTCCACCTGTGCCAAAGGCAGAATTTTGGCTTGTTCAGCTGCCAATATCCGTGCCAGTTCTATCCTGTTGGCGCGAATCAAGGCGGCCATTTGCCTTAAATAACCGGCGCGTTCGGGAGCTGATTTGGCAGCCCAAGCTGCCTGTGCTTTTTGTGCGGCTTCCAAAGATTCGTATGCATCCGCATCGTTCCCTTTTGGTACGCGGGAAATAATTTCGCCGGTATAAGGGTTTTCTACTTCTATCCAATCCGAAGAGTGGGAGTTCACCAAAGAACCATTAATAAACTGCTGGTAAGTCTTCATGATACCTTATTTTAATTGTGTTTAACATAAATATTAAGTCATTCTTATTTATCGGACATGCAAATATATAAAATTTTCGTAAATCACATAACATCCGTAAAAAAAACAAAGCGAGGAGGAAATAATCACCAAAATCGTTCTCAGGACTTTCGAATCTATTGTCTTTTTTGAAAAAGGCAGGCTGAAAATTCCAGCCACCAAAACCATCCCTACGATAGAGCCTATTCCAAAAATGACCAAGTATAATAAGCTGTTTGCTACAGATTTGATTTGTGTCATGATTAATACGACCAAGGCGCCGCTGCCGGCCAATCCGTGAACAATTCCTATCCCGTAGGATGTTTTGTGCAGGTGTTTTCCGCTCAGGTGAACGTGCGCATGCAGTTGTTTGTTTTCTCCGGCATGTTCATGGTAGTGTTTGTGAAAACGAATGGTTGTTTGTTCGTGTTTCAAGAAAATCGTGAGTCTATAAGTCGCTACGACAACCAACATCAGTCCGACAACCGCTTCAAAATAGGAAAAAGAACTGTCCGGTATATTTACCTTGAACAATATGACAATCACGCCCATCAGGAAAATGGTTGAGGTATGTCCTAATCCCCAGTATATTCCATCTTTGATCGCCGCAACAAATTTTTCACGTTGCGATACAATGTTTGTTACGGCCAATATGTGGTCAGCTTCGAAAGCATGAATAAGTCCTTCATACAGGGCGTATGATAAAAGAATCAGCAAGGGAAATTGCTCCATAGCATATGTGTTAATTATATTTCCGGCATAAAGATACGGTTTTTTTTAGAAAATCAACAATCCGTAAAATAAAAAAAGCCGTTCGGTAAAGAACGGCCTTTTTTTGATTGTACGGAACCAAAGATATTATACTCTTTTCTCTTTGATTCTGGCTTTTTTACCGGTGAGCTTGCGCAAATAATACAATTTAGCGCGGCGAACCTTGCCGACTTTGTTAAGAACGATGCTGTCGATAAACGGAGAATTTAAGGGAAAAATACGTTCTACGCCGATATTTTCCGACATTTTCCGGACAGTGAAACGTTTCAAGTCGCCATGGCCTGCAATCTTGATTACCACGCCGCGGTATTGCTGAATACGTTCTTTGTTTCCCTCTTTGATGCGATAAGCTACCGTAACGGTATCTCCGCTTTTAAATTGGGGAAATTCCTGTTCTTTGGGATTCGCAAAAGCTTGTTCTGCTACTTTAATTAAGTCCATTTTTTTAGCTTTTAATAGTTTAAATAACCAAACGCAACATTCACGGGCCACACTTTATCCCATCAGCGGTTACGTAAAGCGGGTGCAAAGATAATACTTTTTTTTGGAAATACACTAAAAATTATTCATAAAAAATTACAGGATATTTATAAAACGCGCCGTCCTTTTTCTTGAAATAATATTTTTTCTGCTCTTTTACCGGACGAAAATGCTTCTTTTTCTCGTCATATACAAATTC
>JAITNQ010000096.1 GCA_031290435.1 Candidatus Symbiothrix sp.
AGCAAGTGATAGATTTTCCGGCAATACCGGTTCAATATGTCAGCAATTCGCCTTTCTATCTGGAGGCTCAATCAAGAGCAGGTTTAGCATTGTCATACAGTATTGATGATATTACCGTCGCCGAAGTGACAGCAGGCGGATTGGTTACGCCGAAAGCAGTCGGCACCGCCTATATCACGGCCCAGCATCCGGGAAGTAATAACTATACGGAAGCAAATGCCGGACAAATACTTAAAGTACAAGATCAGGTGACATCCATCAGTATTGCCGACGCTGAAAAAGACATAGCCGTATATCCCAATCCGGTGTCCGGTAATTCGGTCGTTACGCTGGATTGCGGCATAACAGATGAAAAGCAATTGAATGGTTCCGTCATAGAAATTTACAACATTTCCGGAAGTTTGTTGGAAACACTGCCTGTAAAAGAAAAGATCACGCAAGTGAAAACAAAACAGCCCGGAATTTATTTCTATGTCTTTAAAACAAAGGACGGTTTAAGAAATTACTTGAAAGTGATTGTAAAGTGATAAATAGAAAATAATTGAAAAAAAGGCTGTCCAATGTAGCAGCCTTTTTTTATTTGCACCTTGTATGATCATAAGCATTTAAATCCATGCACTTGGAAATTTTAAAATTTTCATGTAAATTTGCACATTTAAATACATAATTTTATACAATGTACAAGATATTTTTTTCTTTCAAATTGCTGTATATCTTAATAATACAGATGTTCTATCCGGCTTTTATCTGTGCGCAGGTCGCGGATACGACTTATACTTCGTCAACGGATACCATTGAATGTGCAAAAAAAGAAAATTCTTCCAAAGCAGTTACAATAATAGGAACTACAGTACCGCTACTAATGATTACGTATGGTATCATTTCTTTAGAAAATCCCGCATTGATAAATTTGGATTATAATACCCAATATGAATTAAATGAAGATAATTATTTATTACATAATAAAATAGATGATTTTTTGCAATTTTCTCCGGCAGCTGCAGCGTTTGGTATGAATCTGTTAGGCGTGAAAAGTAAGCATAAATTATCAGACATGCTAATCTTGTATGCTTTAAGTAATGCGCTGGAAACAGGCATCGTGCGTACCGGAAAAACGATTATCCCAAGGTCGCGTCCGGACGTAGCTGTCTTAAACTCTTTTCCTTCCGGACATGCGGCGAGCGCTTTTATTGCGGCAGAATTTTTACATCAGGAATATGGATATCTATCCGTATGGATTAGTATTGGCGGATATACAATGGCGACACTCATCGGCGCTTCACGCATATTCAACGACAGACATTGGGTGAGTGATGTTATTGCCGGAGCCGGCATTGGAATCCTTTCGACGAAAGTGATTTATTGGACATATCCCTACCTAAAAAAAATATTCGGCAAGAAGGAATCAAATCAGTTACAATCATTTATTTACCCTGCTTATAGTAATAGCGCGCTTTGCTTGACGATTTCTCATCATTTTTAGTGTTATTTTTTCACTAATGTTTCACACTTCTCAACAACCGCAAGGGGTTGCACAAGCAACCAAAAAAGCCAGTACTATAAATGCAAGCGAATAATATAAAAAAACAGTTTTTTTCATACGTAAAAAAATGTGTTAATGTGACAATGTGCTAATGAAAAAGCAGGTAATCCTCATCAGGCAAAACTATTCACCGGATATGATTCCTGTTTAAAGCATCTTGGTATTTTCGCGCATTTCGATTGTGTTCCGAAAGGTTCGTCGAAAAATTATGCTTTCCGGAGAAATCTTCTTTGGCAACCATGTACAAATAATTGTGTTCCGCGTAGTTCAAAACGGCGTCTATTCCGGAGATGGACGGAATGCGAACAGGCCCTGGAGGCAAGCCCGGATATTTGTAGGTATTGTAAGGAGAATCTACTGTTAAGTGGGCGTACAAAATCCGTCTTAGGGTAATATCGCCTATTGCAAATTTTACCGTTGGGTCGGCCTGTAAGAGCATCCCTTTCCGCAAACGATTGATATACAGTCCGGCTACAACAGGATATTCCGATTTTTCGGCTGTTTCCTCTTCTACAATTGAAGCTAACACGGACACTTCAACCGGCGTTAATGGAATCGCTTGGGCCTTTTCCAAGCGTTGATTTGTCCAAAAACGGTCGTATTCTTTTTTCATCCTTTGCAGAAAATTATCTACGGAAAGCGTCCAATATATTTCGTATGTATTCGGGATAAACATGCCGGTGATAGTCGTCGTGTCAAACCCAAAACGTTCACATATTTCCGGATTATTCAGCGCGGACAAAAGTTGACCGGATTCAAACATCATCTGCTCTCCTACCCTTTCCACAAAATCCTTTTTCAGGCGGATATTGTTGAACGTCAACTTTACCGGCGCCTGATTTCCGTTTTTAAACATCCGGATAAGTTCCGGATAACTCATTCCTGATTTGATTTCATACCTGCCGCTTTTCATATTAGCAGGATACTTCATGACTGCCGCTAATTTTTCGAAGACCCGGATATTCTTAATTTTCGCATCCGATTGCAGGCAAGCCAATAAATCCTCATAATTTTTTTTGTCATCTATATAAACATAAACAGGTTTGTCAATACCGGAAATTACGGAAAAGACCTGTTTATAAACAATGAACCCGGCAAAGAATACAAAGACAAGAAAAATAAGAATAATTTTCCCTATCGTTTTTTTTGTTTTTTTT
>JAITNQ010000157.1 GCA_031290435.1 Candidatus Symbiothrix sp.
CGCCAATGATTAAAAAACTTCGATGTCCGAACATAATTCAAATTTATATAGGTTATTAAAATAGATCAAAAACAAATAATAGCTTGAATATTTCTAAAAATTCAAGACACAAATATAAATATATTTATTAAAAAATCAACCATATATTCAAATTTATTTAACCTTATTTTCTTGAAACATGATAAACAGAAGGAATTGAAGAAACGTTTCCCAGGCGGCAAAGATAAAACCAACAAAACAGAGGTAACGGAATAGGAAACCGTTTCTAAAAACGTCATGCGAGATGCTCAGAAAGCCGTTTTAGATGCTCATAACGTCGGAAACGGCTTTTTTAACCTCGATTTTGATGTTCGGAAGTCCTCAATCGGTGTTCGGAAGTATTAAAAATTGATGTTTGGAACATCTAAATCGGCGTTCAGAAGTACTCAATCGGCGTTCAAAACATCAAAAACGATGTTCAGAAGTACTAAAAATCAATGTTCGGAACATCTAAATCGAAGGTTTGAAGTACCAAAACGAGGTTTGAAAGTGCTAAATCGAGGTTCGGAAGTACTAAATCGGCGTTTTATAAGGCTGTAGCTTTGCTTTTTGCCTTGCGCTCGGAGTAGTTTCCATCTACTTCGTTTTAAAAGTATGTCTCCAGACATGCTACAGAGCGAAGCTTTTTCAATAAAAATAATCATATAATGCACAATCCTGATGTTAACTTTGTCATTTATCAAATATTTTGGATTAATTTGCAATAATAGATGCTGAAATAACGTTAATCCTTAAAAGATAGAATAATTATGAATAATGTTTGTCTTATTCGATAAAACAATTTCGTACAATGGAAAACAATTAAAGGTTAAATTATAATTAATAATACAATGAAACACACAAAGAAAATTTTAGCATTAGCAGTTATTCTGCTATTGAGTGCAAACATGTTTGCGCAGGATGTAAAAATATTGGACGATTATAAAAATCCAAATTTATCATCCGAAGAAAGGGCAAAAGATTTGATTTCGCGTCTGACTTTGGAAGAAAAAACCGGATTGATGATGGATGAATCGCCTGCTATTCCCCGACTGGGAATTAAACCATTCTATTGGTGGAGCGAAGCCTTGCACGGCTATGCCAATAACGATAAAGTAACCGTATTTCCCGAACCCATCGGTATGGCTGCTTCATTCAACGATAAACTTGTGTATGAAGTATTTAATGCAACTTCCGATGAAGTTCGCGCAAAATATAATGATGCTCGCCAAAAGGGACAAGATTATCGCAAATTTTTAGGACTTTCGGTATGGACGCCTAATATCAACATTTTTCGCGACCCGCGTTGGGGACGAGGACAGGAAACTTATGGAGAAGATCCTTATTTAACTTCACGCATGGGTGTTGCTGTTATCAACGGATTGCAGGGACCTTCGGACAGCAAATATAAAAAACTCTTGGCTTGTGCCAAACATTATGCCGTGCATTCCGGACCGGAATGGAGTCGCCACACGCTCAATCTCAACAATATAAATCCGCGCGATTTGTGGGAAACCTATTTGCCTGCATTCAAAGCGGCTGTTCTGGAAGGAGATGTGCGCGAAGTAATGTGCGCATATCAACGTTTGGACGATGAGCCTTGTTGCGGAAGTATTCGGTTATTGCAAACCATATTGCGAGATGACTGGGGATTTAAGTATTTGGTTGTTTCCGATTGCGGGGCGATTTCCGATTTTTGGCAAAATCATAAATCATCTTCCACTCCGGCACATGCTGCTGCTAAAGGCGTTTTATCAGGCACAGATGTAGAATGTGGCTTTAATTATGCCTACAAAAGCATTCCCGATGCAGTTAAACAAGGACTGTTGAAAGAATCCGACTTGGATATTCACTTGCTACGCTTACTTATCGGACGCTTCGATTTGGGAGAAATGGATGACGACGCATTGGCGCCTTGGTCAAAAATTTCACCCTCAGTATTAAATTCCACTGAACATAAAAAACTGACGTTGGAAATGTCGAGGCAAACCATGACATTGTTGCAAAACAAAAACAATATTTTGCCATTGGCCAAAGCCGGTAAAAAAATTGCAGTTATAGGCCCAAATGCAGACGATGAACGTATGTTATGGGGAAACTACAATGGAACTCCAAACCAAACGATAAGTATCCTGAAAGGAATTAAATCCAAAATTGCAGGTGGAAAAGTGTTTTATGACCCTGCTTGCGATTTAACCAACACGATGATTACGAAAAGTATCTTTAACGAATGTTCCATTGACGGCAAAAAAGGCTTGAAAGCGACCTACTGGAATAATAGAGAAATGGAGGGGAAACCGGCAAGCACACAGCAAATTGTTGAGCCGCTACAATTAACTACGGCCGGACAACATGAATTTGCTCCCGGTATTAAACTGGAAGGCTTTTCCGGAAAATATGAAACGGTTTACAAACCCAATGAACCGGGCGAAATCATGTTCAAAATAGAATCTCGCGGATACTTTGTGTTGTCGATAAACAATGATACTATTTATGGCAAAAGAGGTAGTTTCCCTCAAAGAGGCAATCAAGGTATAGCATACAAAGTAGAACAAGGCAAAGAATATAAAATTGAAGCCGTTTTCATGCAGATTCCTAACTGGGAAGCAAGTTTGAACTTTAATTTCGGCTACGATAAACCCATTGATTACAATGAACTTATCAGTAAACTGAAAGGAATTGATGTTGTGGTTTTTGCAGGCGGAATTTCACCTCGTCTCGAAGGCGAAGAAATGCCTGTTGAACTGCCGGGATTCAAAGGTGGCGACCGCACCAATATTGAGCTTCCTGATGTACAGCGCAATTATTTGAAAGCGTTGAAAGAGGCGGGTAAACAAGTGATTTTTGTGAACTGTTCGGGTTCTGCCGTTGCGTTTACTCCTGAAACCGAAACTTGCGAAGCCATCCTGCAAGCATGGTATGGCGGAGAAGCAGGCGGACAAGCCGTAGCTGATGTCCTGTTCGGCGATTACAATCCTTCCGGAAAATTACCGGTTTCTTTCTACAAAAATTCCGACAATCTTGGTGATTTTGAAGATTATTCAATGAAGGGACGCACCTATCGTTTCACCGATGATGTACTTTTTCCATTCGGTTATGGATTGAGTTATACCGATTTTTCGATTCAGGATGCGCGCTTGAATAAAACGCAAATAAAGGCAGGTGAAACAGCCGAGATTACCGTTCCGGTAACCAATACCGGCAAAAGAGCAGGCGTCGAAGTTGTGCAAGTTTATGTACGCAAAGTAAATGATAAAGATGGTACTCTCAAATCGCTCAAAGCTTTCCAACGAGTTGAAATACCGGCGGGACAAAGCGTTCAAGCAACTCTTGCATTAACACCATCCGCTTTTGAGTTTTTTGATGAAAATTACGGTGAAATGAGGGTTACCTCCGGCGA